>CAJXMY010000048.1 GCA_913056435.1 uncultured Hyphomonadaceae bacterium
CTTATTGTCCAGCACCGGAAGGTTCACCGCGCCAGGAAGGTGATCTTCGGCAAACTCATCCGGGGACCGAACATCGATGATGTCATCAAAGTCCGCTTCCTGAAGCGCGCGGAGACTGGACAGGTGATACCGCATCGCACCGCCTTAGCGACACTGACCCCTCAACCACAAGGTTTTTTTCCCGCCAACAGCCGGACCACGAACCTTCCGGGGCTTATCACGGGACTGGCGGCGGGGTATGCCCCTCCACATGGCAGATTTGTTTTCAGAGACCCCAGCGCCCCGGAGCACACCGCGTCCCCTCGCTGACAGGCTGCGGCCCACCCGGCTTCGGGACGTGGTCGGTCAGGATCATCTGCTGTCTCAGGATGGGCCACTGGCCCGGATGCTGGCATCCGGACACCTGTCCTCTCTGATCCTCTGGGGCCCACCCGGCGTCGGCAAGACCAGCATTGCCCGGCTTCTTGCGGATGACACCGCGCTTCATTTCGAAGCGATATCGGCCATCTTCTCTGGCGTGAAAGACCTCAGAACAGTGTTTGATGCCGCACTTCAGCGCCAGCAGACACTGGGTCAGGGCACCCTGTTGTTCGTCGATGAAATCCACCGGTTCAACCGTACCCAGCAGGATGGCTTTCTGCCCTATGTGGAGACCGGACTGATCACGCTTGTCGGGGCGACAACAGAAAATCCAAGCTTCGAGCTGAACGGCGCCCTCTTATCCCGGTGTACCGTTCTGACCCTGAACCGCCTCGATAACACGGCGGCGAACCAGTTGATCGACCGTGCCGAAACGGCACTCGACAGACCCCTTCCGCTCGCACCGGGGGGCCGCGATGTCCTGATCCGTCTGGCAGATGGAGATGGACGCTACCTGTTGAACCTCGTCGAACAGGTTTTCACGCAGGCGCCTCCCGGGACCACGCTGAGCCATGAACAGCTCGGCGGCGCTCTTCAGCAGCGCGCGCCCAGCTATGACAAGAACCGCGACGGGCACTATGGCCTGATCTCGGCGCTGCACAAATCAGTCCGCGGCTCCGACCCTGATGCCGCCCTTTACTGGCTGGCCCGCATGATCGAGGCTGGCGAAGACCCCCTCTATCTTGCCCGCCGCCTGATCCGCATGGCGAGCGAAGATATCGGGCTGGCTGACCCAACGGCCCTGATGATCGCGAACGAGGCGGCGCGGTCTTTCGAACGCCTCGGCAGCCCCGAGGGCGATCTGGCCCTAGCGCATGCGGTCGTTCACCTCGCCACAGCGCCTAAATCGAACGCTGTTTACGTGGCGTGGAAAGCCGCGCGGGATGGCGCCCGACAGACCGGGTCCCTTCCCCCACCCAAACATCTGCAGAATGCGCCGACAGACCTCATGAAAGCTCAAGGCTATGGCGCAGGGTATATTTACGATCACGATACGCCAGAAGCGTTCGCGGCGCAGAACCACTTCCCGGAGGGGATGGCCCGCAACACCTATTACGCCCCAGCCGGACGCGGCCGCGAAGGACCGATCGCCGAACGGCTAAGGCATTGGCAGCGGCTCAGGGACAGTGGGAAACAATCAGGCCGGGAAAAACCCCAGAAGCCGGATTAGCTGGCCGTATCAACGTCGTCGAGGAGCCAGTTCGGGTCGCTCGAACTGGTCAGTCGCTTGAATGTCCAGAGTTCATGCGCGCGTGTTGTGCGTTCACCATCGCCGAGCTCGGACTCAAACTCGACGGTCACCCGGGCCATCCCTGTCTCGTCGAGGGACGCCTCTGCAATCTCGGCCTTGCGCAGCCGCAGCAATTGCATGCCTTCCTCGCCGGCGGAGTCGCGCTCGGTGATTGCGACATCCCAGGCCTCATAAACATCATCATCCAGCAGGGGGCGCAATTTCTCCCGGTCGCCAAGCCCATATGCCGTGACGATCATGTCATATGCGCTCCGCGCACCAAACAGAAACTCGCGAGGATTGAAGGCGGGATCTGCCCCGAAAATCGCCTCGAGGCCCGCCGCCGCCGGGCCCGTGAAGTGGGGCCTCTCGCCACCTTCGGCGGACCGGCTGGCTTCACTGCCTGCATCTGGGACAGAGGGAGACGGCGTCCGCGACCGCCCCTCTGGCGGGCCATTATCCTCCCCGAGCGTGACATACAAGCGCCAGCCGACGAACAGGGCGATCGCCGCAAGCAGCAGAAATTCAATTACAGACGACGACATAATTTCTCTCTCTTACTTCACTCTGGCATATAGGACCTTTGCGGGAAGTGCCACACCCCGTTGCGCCTCCTTGTCGCGCATGTTACCCGCGGGGCACCCAAAACAGCCGTGATGACCCATGACAGATACCCCCACCCCCCCGACTCAGCCGCAGGCCCCGACGATTTCGGTCCTGCGCCAGTTCATCAAAGACCTGTCATTTGAAAATCCGGGCGCTCAAACACAGGAGCCGCCCAAAATCGAGATGGGGATTGATGTTGGTGCCCGCGGGTTCGAGGGCCGCGAGAACACCTTTGAAGTGGTGCTTAAAATCAATGCCAAGGCAACCGCCGCAGACACCCCACTGTTCCTGGTTGAGATGGAATATGCCGGACTGTTTCAGCTCAATGGCATGTCCCCGAGCGACACCGAAGCGATGCTGCTGATTGAATGTCCCCGCCTTCTCTTTCCTTTTGCCCGCCGGATTATTGCCGACATTACCGCTGAGGGTGGCTTCCCACCCCTGCGGATTGATCCCGTCGACTTTTCAGCTCTTTATGCCGCCCAGAAGCAGGCCACCGCAAACCCTGCTCCGGATGGCTCAGGCCAAGGGTCCGCTCAGGCGTAGCGCGACCAGAGTGGCTGGCCACCAAGACTGGCCACAAACTCGGCATGAGCCTGGCGCTCCGCTTCAGTTAACATCTCCGGTCGCCCGGCAGATCGCTGCGCGGCCCTGTGGTCTCCGCCCGTGGCGGGGCCACTGGTCTCACCGAAATCAAAAGCTCGGACACGACCACCCAGAAGCTCGAGATACACCTCGGCAAGAAGCTGACTGTCGAGCAGAGCCCCATGAAACGTCCGCGCTTCGGAGTTGATTTCGAACCGCTTGCACAGGGCATCAAGGCTGGCTGGCGCCCCTGGATAGCGCTGACGAGCCATCATCACTGTATCCACCCAGTGCTCGTCCGGGATCGCCGGGCGCCCGCAGCGTTCCAGCTCCATATTCAGGAATCCCCGGTCGAAACTCGCATTGTGCGCGACAAGGGTCGCACCATCGACAAACCCCAGAAAGGCATCCACGATATCTGGGTGTTCAAAGGGCGGCTGATCCTGAAGATCGGCATCGGTTATACCCGTGATCCGGATCGTTGCTTCAGAGACAGGGCGACCGGGATTCACATAAGCCTGAAAGGTCCTGCCAGTGGGCACATGATTGACCAACTCCACGGCTCCGAGCTCAATGATCCGGTCATCCTGATCCCACTTCAGGCCAGTTGTTTCGGTATCGAAGGCAATCTCACGCAGGTCGCTCATGTTGGTCCGGTCTCCAATTGCCGAAACAGGTCGATAATGGCCGATACATGGGCCTTCGTGAAGGCATAACCCCAAGCGGTCGACAGAACAAAATCGGCTCGGGCCCGTTTCTCGGCATCAGGCAACTGGCGGGCCAGAATCTTTTCGAAATCGCGTTCCGTCATGCCGGGCCGGGCCAGAACTCGCTCCCGCTGAATTTCCAGCGGCGCCGAAACCACAGCCACCGCATCAACACGGGACTCACCACCGGTTTCATACAAAAGCGGAATATCCAGCACGGCGAGAAAAGCCTTACTCTCGCTGGCCTCCCGGCGAAAATCCAGCTGGGTCTGGGCCACGAGTGGGTGCACGATGGCTTCCAGATCCGCCATTGCCTGTGGATCATCGAGAACACGCGCCCGCAGGGCGACGCGATCAATCGCACCCTGTGTGACAATGTCTCCAAACCGGGCCGAGAGCGGCTCCACGGCGGATCCGCCTGCAGCGTAAATTGCGTGGACAGCCGCATCTGCATCATAAACAGGTATGCCCGCCTGTCGGAACATTTCTGCCGTTGCCGACTTTCCCATGCCGATCGAACCGGTCAGGCCCAGACACATCATGACATTGACTCCACATTCTGACGCAAATGTTCCAGCGCCGAAGTTGCATTCGGTTTTTGTCCGAACCAGATCTCGAAAGAGATCGCCGCCTGCGCCACCAACATAGCCAGACCATCCTGTGTCTGCCAGCCACACTGGCGGGCCGCCAGCAGCTGCGCCTGCGCTGCGTGTCCATAAGAAATGTCCATGAACAGACGGCCATCGCCGTCGGCGAGCGGGAACACCTGACCATGATGGCCCGCAGAGGCCGTATTGATGACAATATCGCAATGGCGGGTCCGCTCCCTCAAGGAGGATAGGGGAGCTATTTCTGCGCACCCCTCCGCCAGGGCGTCTGACAGGGCCTGAGCTCTGGGCATGGTCCGGTTCAGCAGGACGAGACGGGCCCCCGCCCGGGCCAAAGCAAAGACAGCGGCGCGGGCTGCGCCGCCAGCTCCAATGATCAAAACCGTCCGACCACGGATCTGACGCGCTCCGGCCAGATCCAGTGCGCTCATGAGGCCGGGGGCGTCTGTATTGTCGCCATACCACCCGCCCTCCGCGTGGCGGATCAGTGTGTTCACAGCGCCAATCTGTCGGGCCCTGTGACTGATTTCACGACAAGCTTTCAAGGCCTCCTCTTTGTGTGGAAGAGTTACGTTGGCTCCAAGGCAGCCTTCTTGCTCAAGCTGCATCAGGGCTCCACTCAGAGTGCCCGCGGGTACATGCCGTGCTGTGTAGGTGGCGTCGAGGCCGGCTGTCCTGATCCAAAGGCCATGAATTGCCGGCGACAGGGAGTGGCTAACAGGGTCGCCAATCACATGAAGGTGATCCGTCATCCCGGCAGGACCCCGCGGGTGCGCAGATAGTCCAGAAGGGGCAGCAGGGGCAGACCCAGTATGGAGAAATAATCTCCTTCAATCCGGCTGAAAAGCTGAGCGCCGCGCCCCTCCAGCTGATACGCACCAACCGTTGTCAGCAGCGCATCCCCGCAGGTCTCGACATAGGCCTCTATGAACGTGTCCGAGAGATGGCGCATCGTCATCTTGGGGCGGGCGAGATGCCGCCACACCAGCTGACCATCCTCAGCAATTGCAATCGCCGTTTCGAGCGTGTGCGCCTGTCCGGACAAGCGGCGCAAATGCGTCCTCGCGCCATCGAGGTCTCTTGGTTTATCGAAGGCCTCGTCGCCCAGGGCGAGCATCTGGTCCCCGCCGACGACGAGACCCGGGTGCGAGGCGGACACTTTCTGGGCTTTCAACTCTGCCAGCTGCATTGCCTGATCCCGAACACTCAGACCTTCATCGCGCATAGCCAGCTTGGCTGCGTCTTCATCGACAAGGGGTGGCACGGTCTCCGCATTGACACCTGCCCCGCGGAGCAGTGCGCGTCGGCTGGCGCTGCCCGATGCCAGAATGATGGCCGGGGTCACAGGACGCCCCGACGTTCGTTTAGCTTGTTCAAAATTGCGGCAGCCGTCTCTTCGACCGATCGCCGGGAGACATCGATCACAGGCCATTTGTTTCTTTGAAACAAGCGTGTAGCATCTGTAACTTCTGCCCGCACAGCTGCCTCATCAACATAATTCGTTACCGAATCTTCCTGCAGCGCCGACAGGCGCTGACTTCGAATTTGTAAAAGCCGGTCCACACCAATTTTCAAACCAACAATCATTGGGTGTTTGAGCTCGGTTAAAAAATCCGGTACGGGGATACCCGGAACCAGAGGGATATTTCCCGCCTTCACACCACGATTGGCCAGATAAACACAGGTCGGTGTTTTCGACGTGCGGCTCACTCCAAGCAAAATGACGTCCGCATCCGCAAGACCGGACACGTTCTGGCCATCGTCGTGGTGCAGCGCAAAATCAATGGCCGATATCCGCCGGAAGTACTCGTCGTTGAGCGTATATTGCCCAGCCACCCTTTCGGATGCGGCAATACCCAGATGTCGGCTCAGCATATGAATGGACGGATCCAGAACCGGAAGGGTCTGAATACCTCTTTGGCGACAAAACTGTTCAAGGCGGCGACGAAGGGATTCGTCCGAAATCGTATACCAAACCACACCAGGGGCCGCCTCGATTTCTCCCATGACGCGGTCAAGATGCTTTTCCGACCGTACCAGATAGTAATTGTGCTCCAGGGGAATGGCGTTCTCGAACTGCGCTGTCGCCGCCCGCATCAGGGCGTTGAGTGTTTCCCCTGTTGAATCCGAGACAAGATGCACGTTGAAGTAAATGGCAGGGCGCATGGAGTGTCCAAATAAAAACGTTTCCTGTTTGACCTGATCGTTCGCTTTCGACAAGGCCTGTGGATGCGATGTGGACAGCTTCAGTCTTCAGGGAATCTGACTCGGCAACCCACAAAATGCCTTTGTCCAGATAAGCCTGGTCACGGCTTGTTCCAGCTTTTGGATTTTTCGGGCCAAAAAAAGATTAATCAAACCTTTCCAAAAGCTTAACAAATTCTTACGATTTCACCAGATTTGGGGACTCGTTGTGGATTTCATCTGATTTTCCGGACGTTTTTGGGGATTTCCACGGGACTCAGTGCCTAATAATGATAAGACCGGATTTGATATCCTTTGAAAGATTTGAAACGCCATGACCATAACCGACACACCAAAACTTCTACGGGTACTTTGCGGAGAAATTGAAACCCCTGTGCCGGTCTGGATGATGCGACAGGCTGGCCGGCACCTACCCGAATATCTTGAGCTCCGCGCCCGCGCCAAGAACTTTCTCGATTTTTGCTACTCACCGGCTATGGCGGCCGAGGCGACGCTACAGCCCGTTGATCGTTATGACATGGATGGCGCCATCCTGTTCGCAGATATTCTCCTTGTCCTGGATGCTATGGGTTTAGGCGTGACGTTCGAAAAGGGGGTTGGCCCTATTGTGGAAACGGTTACGGCCGGTGGAGGTCTGCGCCGGGTGCCTGTTGAAACCGCCGCTCAGCGTCTTTCCCCGGTCTATGAAACGGTCGGTCGCGTCCGGTCTAAACTGTCTTCTTCGAAAACATTGATTGGGTTCTGCGGGGCGCCATGGACGGTGGCCCTCTACGCGATTGAGGGTCGGGGCGGGACTGATAAGTCCACCGCGCGGATCTGGGCTTATCAGCACGCTGAGGCTTTGGATCAGTTGCTGGATGATCTGATCGAGGTCAGCGCACACTATCTGGCCAGTCAGGCGCAGGCGGGGGCCGATGCCTTAATGCTGTTCGATTCCTGGGCGGAGGGTTTGCCGGACACGGTGTTCGACCGCTTGATCACGCGGCCAAATGCGAAACTTATTGCGCGGGTCCGCGAGCTTGGCGTTACCGCCCCAATCATTGCTTTTCCGCGGGGGGCCGGAACCAGCCTTCCAGCCTTCGTTCAGTCGGTGCCGGCAAATGGGATTGGTCTGGATACAGCGATCAGCCCGGATTTCGTTCAACGTGCCGTTCCAAGAACTATGGCGGTGCAAGGACATCTGGATCCGCTGCTATTGATTGCCGGGGGTCAGGAGATGGAGGACCGGGTTCGCAGTATTTTATCGGCTTATGCTGATCGACCGCACATTTTCAATTTGGGCCATGGTATTCGTCCCGAAACACCAATTGCGCATGTTGAGAGGGTTCTCGAAATTATTCGGGGTGGCGGCAAGTGATGTATCTTTGGGTGAAAGCTGGGCATATCATTTTCGTGGTGGCCTGGATGGCGGGTCTGCTGATTCTGCCACGCTATAAATTGCATCAGGCCAGCAGTTCCGTAGGCGAACCTCTGTTCGAAACCATGAAAGCCGCGTCACAAAAACTGCGCCGGATCATTTTGACTCCGGCGCTTCTTCTCGTCTGGATATTGGGCCTTTCTATGATTGCGCTGAATCCTGATCTATTGGGCTCAGCCTGGCTGCACGCCAAACTGGTTCTGGTTATATGTCTGACGGGGTTCCATGGTTTTCTGATCAGTCTCGGTCGAAAAGTCGATTCCGGTGATCCCAAGATGTCCATGACGGCACTGAAGCTTTTGAACGAGCTTCCTTTTGTTATCATGATCGCGATCGTGATCCTTGTTGTGGTCAAGCCCTTCTGAGCACGGACAGATAAGCTTGACCTTGGCGCTGAGTGCGGCCATACGATGATGACGGGCCGTCCGGTCCCGCGGGCGCTCCAGCCCATTTTCCCCAAGTTTAAATCAAAAGGCTGTCCATGCCTGACACAACACCTGAAATCGAACTGCCTTCGCAGGTCTATCTGCGAGAACTGAAGGCCAAAACGCCAACCGATCTCTTGGCGTATGCAGAGATGCTGGGGGTCGAAAACGCATCATCTCTGAGAACCCAGGACATGCTATTTGCTATTCTGAAGGAGTTGGCCGACCAGGACGTGAAAATCGTTGGCCGGGGTGTCGTTGAAGTGCTTCAGGACGGGTTCGGGTTCCTAAGATCACCGGAGTCCAATTATTTGGCGGGACCTGACGACATTTATGTCAGTCCGAAAGTGATTAAAAAGGCGGGCCTCAAAACAGGTGACACGGTAGAGGGCCCTATCGTCGAGCCAGACGATGATGAGCGCTACTTTGCTCTTCTTGATGTGAGTTCGATCAATTTCGAGTCCCCGGAGCATGCGCGGCAGAAAGTTCACTTCGACAACCTGACCCCGCTTTATCCCGAAGAACGGCTCCATATGGAAAGCCGGGACCCGACCAAGAAGGATCGCTCCGGACGGGTGATCGATATCGTATCGCCGATTGGCAAGGGTCAGCGGGCGCTGATCGTTGCACCGCCCCGAACGGGTAAAACAGTATTGCTGCAGAATATTGCGGCATCCATCGAGGAAAATCACCCTGAATGCTATCTTCTGGTTCTGCTAATCGATGAGCGTCCGGAAGAAGTTACCGACATGAAGCGATCGGTGAAGGGGGAAGTGATTTCATCGACATTTGACGAACCACCGACCCGCCATGTGGCTGTTGCCGAAATGGTCATCGAGAAAGCCAAGCGACTGGTAGAGCATGGGCGGGACGTGGTCATCTTACTCGATTCGATTACTCGACTGGGCCGGGCCTACAACACGACGGTGCCAAGCTCGGGAAAGGTGCTGACCGGCGGTGTCGATGCAAATGCTCTGCAAAGGCCAAAACGCTTTTTCGGTGCGGCTAGAAACGTTGAAAACGGTGGATCTCTAACCATCATTGCGACAGCACTGATCGATACCGGTTCTCGTATGGACGAAGTGATCTTTGAAGAATTTAAAGGAACCGGTAACTCGGAAATTGTGCTCGACCGGAAAGTTGCCGACAAGCGGACCTTCCCCGCCATGGACATTATGAAGTCGGGAACACGGAAAGAAGAGCTGATCACTGACAAATCTCAATTGCAGAAAATCTATGTTCTTCGGCGGATTCTCAACCCGATGGGTACAGCAGATGCTATCGATTTTCTGTTGGACAAGTTGCGTCAAACGAAAACCAACGACGAGTTCTTTGAGGCGATGAAGAACTAGGGCGATGACCCGGAGCGCAACGATTTGTGCCCTGGCCAGTGGGCCGCCGCCAGCGGCGCTTGCAACTGTTCGCGTTTCCGGGCCCCTCTGCCGGGACCTGGCGATTCGTCATCTGGTGAGGGGGCTTCCCACACCACGCCGCGCCGTTGTGGACAGAGTGACGGACGGGTCGGGCGAGATCCTGGACGAAGTCCTCGCAGTATTCATGCCTGGGCCAGCGAGTTTTACTGGAGAAGATGTTCTTGAGGTCTCCCTTCACGGGGGATCTGTGATTGTGGAAAGGGTGCTCGAGGCATTTTGTCAAAGCGGCGCACGGCTTGCAGGTCGGGGAGAGTTTACCAGACGTGCCTTTGAAGCGGGACGTCTGGACCTGACCCGCGCTGAGGCAATTGCAGACCTGATCGATGCCGAAACTCGCGCGCAGCACGACCAGGCTCTGCAACAATTTGATGGGGCCCTGGGGCGCCTTTATCAGGGCTGGCATGCCAAGCTTGTGGACCTTCTGGCTTGGCTGGAGGCGAGCATCGACTTCCCGGACGAGGAGGATGCACCGGATCAGGTCGCGTCGCCCGTCCTCGCGGGACTGGATGGTCTGATGGACGAATTCACTGATGCGCTTGAGGACGGCCGGATCAATGAACGCATCCGGGACGGCTTCCGGGTGGCCATTCTGGGAGCACCGAACAGCGGCAAGTCAACCCTGCTCAACCTCTTGGCCGGTCGCGAAGCCGCGATCGTCACTGACATACCAGGCACAACCCGGGATGTGGTCGAGATTCGAATGGTCCTTGGGGGCTTTCTGGTTTGGTTAATGGATACAGCCGGTTTGCGGGACACGACTGACCGGGTTGAGGCAGAAGGTATCCGCCGTGCCCGGCGCGCGGCGGATGAGGCGGATGTGCGTATATGGCTTTATGATATCGCAACAGGGTTTGGCCACAGTGATCTCGTGCAGCCGGGCGATCTTGTCGTGGCCAACAAGGTGGACTTGTGTCCGGGCGCGACTGTTTCACGTGAAACGCTCCGCGTATCGGCGGCGTCAGGCGATGGTGTTTCCGATCTGGTTGATCGTCTGACGAACGCGATCAAGGGGATCGGCGCGGCTGCGCCAGCGCCGGTGCTCACCCGGGCCCGCCATCGGCAGGGTTTGTCGCAAGCCATGGAGGAGTTGGGGGCGGCTCGCGCGCTTCTGCAAGCCGAGGGGGGTGCCGAGCTTATTGCTGAACATGTGCGACGTTCAGCCCGGGCCCTGGCGGGGTTAACCGGTGCGATTGATACAGAGGCGGTCCTTGGGGCTGTGTTTTCCAGCTTCTGTATTGGGAAGTAACCTGTTTTTCGCGCCGATCTTCCTATATGAGAGGCATGGACAAGGGCCTCTGAAATA
>CAJXMY010000049.1 GCA_913056435.1 uncultured Hyphomonadaceae bacterium
ACCTGCCCCTGCGGCCAGTCGCCAATCGACGTCACGGCGGACTGGCAACTGGAAGCCCGCGGCAAGCACCGGCGTCTCCCGCCGCCAGACCAACCGGTAACCGATAAAGGTCACACTCGTGGCCCCGATCATGACGAAGGCAAGCGTCGGATCCCAGGCTCCGAGAACGTCCAGAAACCCCAGAACACGCGCCGGGTCGACCATCTGGGACAGGGTCAGGCCGAGCCCGAAGATCACGCCTGACAGCAGAGCCGCAAGACTTTTCATCTGTTCACACCCCAACCCAAAGTTTCATGACAGAGACCGTCACCATACCTGTGATCATGAACAGCATCGTTGCCGCGAGGCTCCTCGGGGACAGGCGAGACAGGCCACAGACACCGTGGCCGCTGGTACAACCCGAACCAAGCCGTGTGCCAAACCCGACCAGAAGACCCGCGGTCACCACCAGAAACGGTGAGCCAGTCATTTCTATCTGAATGTCTCCACCCAGACCGCCATAAAGGAGTGGCGCCATGAGCAGACCAAGGATGAAAAACACACGCCAGCTGCGGTCACCGGCCTCCCCCAGAAACAGGGCGCCTGAGACGATCCCGCTGATCCCGGCTATGCGCCCATTGAACATCATCAGCAAAGTCGCGGACAGGCCGATCAATGCACCACCTATCAATGCCAGGATCAGGTCTGAGAGCATCATCTAAAAGCCCCTTCAGGGCACTGATCCAGCGCGGATCAGGCCTCCCCCGAGGTCTCGAAAAGCGCACCCTGAAGTGCCTCAGCCGGCGACTTTCCAGCCCAGATCACAAAATTGAAGGCCGGCACAAACATGTTCACCGCATCCATTCCGGCCGCGAGTATCGCACGTATTTCTCCGGCCTCGGGTTCAACCCGATCCAGCAGGGGCAGCGCATGACGAAAGATCAGCACACCCTCTTCCAGCCAGTAATCAAAATGACCCAGCCACAAGCGCTCATTGGCCATCAGAACGAGTTCCGATATCGCGGCGCGCCGCGCGGCGGTCGGTTTGACATCCAGAGTGATGGAAAAATGCAGTGCGGGCGGATTCTGCCGAACCGCAAACATGCCGCCCATCTCACCCCACTGTGACTGCGCCAGACATTGCAGCGTGTCATCATCCTCATCGCGCTGAAAGTCCCACCCTGCAGCAGCAAGACAAGTCTCAACAAGCTCCATGGGATCAGGCTCGGTGACCACATTACGATCTGCGCTTAAGTCCATGGACATCTCCGAATCACAGGGGCGATATCGCCTCCTGCAGGAGGCTAACATGGGGGCAGGCGGGGGCAAGAGTCACTCCGAAATTACAGTGGGACAGGGCGGACCCCGCTCAGCGAACAGACCCGAGACCCACTTAATCTGTCGCTTTCTCCAGTGCGACCACCCGGGCTTCAAGCTTTTCAACCTGCTCCAGCGCCTGAACGGCAATCGCCTTCAGCGCCTCGACTTCATCACGGCCGGCGAGGTCCATGTCTGCGATCGCCGCCTGAAGTCGGGCCTGAGTGGCCGTGCGAACCTCTTCCCCCGCAGAACGCGCAACCCCCATGGCGCCCGTCATCAGTCCTGCAAGGTCATCAAGCAGTGGATTCTTTGCCGTCATCACGTTACTCCTTCACCCATCTACAATTGTCGGTGACTAAGGCTCACATGGGGCCCCCGCACCCAAAAGGGAAGAGCCCCGGATGCACCTTCTTGCCATAACCTCGATGACCTTTCCCGAATGGAGCCCGGCTCTGATCGAAATCGATCTCGGATTTCTTGGCCTTGGAGAATTCCCGATACGCTGGTACGCGCTGGGATATATTGCCGGCCTTCTGCTGGCCTGGCGTTATGCGCTGAGCCTGATAGAGCGTCCGAAATTATGGGGTACGGCCGCGCCCGCCAGCCGGGTCGCCATTGATGACCTTCTCTTCTATGCCACCCTTGGCGTCATCCTCGGCGGACGACTGGGCTACATATTCTTCTATCAGCTGCCCTATCAGTGGGACATCACTATGGCAGACCCCTGGCAACTGATCAGGATCTGGGAGGGTGGCATGAGTTTCCATGGCGGCATGCTGGGCGTCTGCGTCGCGGTTCTCCTGGTCACACGGCAGTACAAGCTCAATCTCCTGCAGGTGGCCGATCTGGGCGGAGTCACGGCGGGGTTCGGGATCTTCTTTGTTCGGATCGCCAACTTCATGAACGCCGAACTCTATGGCCGTCACACCGACTCCAGCTGGGGCATGGTCTTCCCGGAGGGCTATGCGGGCGGCACCCCACCAGCCTATGACTGGGCGGCCAACCAGTGGGTCTACACCGGAACCGAATTGGCCCGTTATCCAAGCCAGCTCTACGAAGCCGTCCTGGAAGGTCTGTTGCCGGCGCTGGTGACGAGTATTCTGGTCTGGCGGTTCAAAGCGCTCAGGCGCCCCGGGCTGATTGCCGGACTTTTCCTGCTGATCTATGGTCTGGGGCGGTCTGTTGCCGAAAGGTTCAGAGAGCCAGACACATTTGCGGCCGCCCTTCCGGACTGGCTAACCATGGGCCAGATCCTGTCCATGCCGATGTGGCTTGGGGGGGCATGGCTGATCTGGTCTGCCCTGCAACATTCATCAACTCCTAGCAAACCCTAGGCCGCAATATGTCGGCGCTGAAAGACCTTCTGACCCGGCTTATTCAGGCTGATGGCCCGATGCCCGTCAGCACCTTCATGACACTGTGCCTGCATCACCGTGATTTTGGGTATTATGCGACAAGACCCGGTGTTGGGCGGGATTTCATCACCGCGCCCGAATCCAGTCAGGTCTTTGGTGATATGATTGGCCTCTGGCTGGCCCAGTGCTGGAGCGATCTCGGTCGCCCCTCATCCCTGCAATTGGCGGAACTGGGTCCCGGGAGAGCCACCCTCATGGCAGATGCCCTGCGAGCCACACGCCCCTTAGACGGCTTTCACGCCGCCCTGTCGCTCTCCCTCGTGGAAGCCAGCCCGCCTCTGCGAAGCCTGCAGGCTGAAAAGCTTGAAGCTTATGGACCTGGCTGGATCGAAGACATCTCCGAGCTGGCGCCCGGACCGGCTCTGATCCTTGCCAATGAATATCTCGACTGCCTGCCCCCCCGTCAGTTCGTTCACACAGGCGACGCCTGGTGCGAACGCATGATCGGACTGACCCCGTCAGGGACCCTAGCCTTCGGCTTGAGCAAGGGGGTCCCGCCTATTGGCGAGCAGCCTCTGCCAGATGGCAAGACGACGAAACTGGAGATCCAGCCGGGCCTCGAGACCCTGACGGAACATCTCCGCCTGAGAGCGGACGCGGGTCATCCCTTCGCAGCATTGTTCATTGACTATGGGCCAGCCACGACCCCGCCGGGAGACACGCTTCGCGCCTATTACCAAGGCCGTCAAATCGACCCTCTGGCCCGCCCCGGCGACAGTGACCTGACCGTGGATGTCGATTTCGCTCGCCTGGCTCACCTTGGGCGCCAGGCTGGTCTCAGCGTCCACGGACCTGTCCAGCAGGGTCCCTTCCTCCTCAGCCTCGGCGCGGAAGCGCACCTCAATCGATTGGCCCGGACAGCCCCGGACGGCGGTGAAGCCCTGTATCGCGCCACCAGACGCCTGATCGACCCGGAGGAAATGGGAGCGCGGTTCAAGGTGATCTGCCTGAGCCATGGCCTCAACTTCACGCCCGTAGGGTTCTAAAATGCCACCTTTTGACACCACTCATCACCTGTCCACGCTAAAGGGGGTCAAGCATGGCTTCTTTGGCCGGCGCGGCGGCGTCTCAACAGGGATCTATGCGGGCTTGAATCTCGGCCTGGGCTCCGGAGACAATGCCAGGTCTGTCCGGACCAACCGCCATCTCGTGCGCGATGCGCTCGGCGCCGCGACGCTGCAGTCCTGTTATCAGGTGCATGGAAATCACTGCCTGCTTGTCACGGACGCGACCGATACAAGGGCAGAGGCGGACGCCATGGTAACGCAAACCCCCGGACTGGCTCTGTGCATTTTGACCGCGGATTGCGTGCCGGTCCTGTTTGCAGACGCTCAGGCCGGTATTGTCGGAGCGGCTCACGCCGGCTGGAAAGGTGCCCTGGCGGGCATCTGCCAGTCCACCCTGAAGATGATGGAAGGTCTTGGTGCCGACCGGACCCGGATCACAGCGGCCATCGGCCCGGCGATTCAGCAGCCCAGCTACGAAGTTGGTCCGGAGCTCCGCGATCAGATCCTCTCTGTTGCCGAGTGGAGTGCCGGCCTCTTCCATGCCGGGCAGGGTGACCGGCTGCATTTCGATCTTCCCGGTTTTGTCCGCTCCGTACTACTGCGGGAAGGGGTCGGAGCCATTGACCATCACGGAGCCGACACCTGCGCAGAGGCAGAGACCTATTTCTCCAATCGCCGTCGGCACAGGCTCGGAGAGCCAGACTATGGACGCAATGGAAGTGTGATCGTCTTGTGTGAGGACTGACCCCTTTCGTTTCTCCCCAGCCGGTGCCAGTGTTCGCCCATAAGACTATCTGGGAGGCAGACAGATTATGGATAAGGTTTTTGACGATAAGGTCGTGGTCATCACCGGCGCTGCCGGGGAAATCGGGGCTTCGACGGTCCGACAGTTCAGTGAAGCAGGGGCCCGAATTGTCGCCACCGATCTCGATCAGGCCGCTTTGGACAGATTGCGCCAGACACTCGCCGAGGCCGGCCAGGACATCCTGACCCTCTCCGGCGATGTCAGCCGCGCCAGCGACGCCGCCCATATGATTGATCAGGCCGTTCGGGCCTTCGGAGGCGTTGATGTCCTGGTGAACAATGCCGGGATTGAGGGCGTGGTAGAACCCCTCGAATCCTATCCGGATGACATGTTCGACCGCGTCATGGCCGTCAATGTCCGGGGCGTCTTTCTGGGTATGAAACATGCTGTGCCGGCCATGCGGGCGCGGGGTGGCGGCGCCATCATTAATCTGGCATCGGTGGCCGGTGTATCGGGGTCTGCCGGGGTCTGTGCATACAATGCCAGCAAGCATGCGGTCATTGGGCTGACCCGATCCGCTGCAGCGCAGCTCGGAGCCGACGGAATCCGGGTCAACGCCGTTTGTCCGTCCCCGGTGACCGGGCGCATGATGGAATCTCTCGAACGGGGTATCATGCCGGAAGATCCCGCGGCCGCCCGTCTCGCCGGTGAGGCCAACATTCCCATGCAGCGGTACGCCTGCGCTGAGGAAGTGTCCAACCTCATCCTGTATCTTGCAGGCCCGCAGGCCAGTTTCCTGAATGGCGGGGCCTATATGGTTGACGGGGGCCTGACGGCCAAGCTCTGATCAGAGACCTAGGTAAAAGCCCGGATAACCCACGCCTGTCAGCTGCCCTAAACTGATGCCGTTCACACGCCTTCAGGGAGGGGAGCCTGATGTGTCCCAAGGGCTAAGACGGTCCATAGGCCCCATCGCCTTGTCACTCTATGGCATTGGCGTGACCATCGGCGCGGGCATATTTGTCCTGTTGGGCGAGACGGTCCGCGTCGCCGGCCATGGCGCACCTCTGAGCTTTGTCCTGGCCGGTTTGGTCGCGGCCCTGTCCGCCCTGACCTATATTGATCTGTCGAGCCGCTACCCGGTCAGCTCTGGAGAAGCCGTTTATGTTCGACAGGCGTGGAGGTCGGCAAGACTGTCGCAGCTGGTCGGCTTTGGTGTTGTTGCCGTTGGTGTTCTGTCGTCTGCGACCATCCTGCAGGGGTTCGCGGGCTATGCCGGGGTCCTGACCGGCTTGCCCGGCTGGTTGACACAGCCCGTGGTCATGGCCGGGCTGATCCTGATCGCCATCGCGGGTGTCCGTGAATCTGTCTGGACGGCTGGGCTTCTGACCCTTCTGGAACTCGGCATCCTGATCTTCGTGATCGCCGCGGCCGCACCGGCTGCCCTAAGCGCCCCTGGGTCGGCCGGTCCGGGCTTTCCGGTCCTGGGCCTGTTCAGCGGCGCCGCAATCGCCTTCTTCGCCTTCATTGGCTTTGAAGATATTGTGAATCTGGCCGAAGAGGTCCGTCAGCCCCGCAAGAGCCTGCCCATCGCCATCGGCCTCACCCTGGGGGTCTCCACCCTGATCTATGTGCTTCTCGTCGGCGTGGCGGTCCGGGCCGTCGATCTCAAGGCGCTGGCGGCCAGTGCTGATCCCCTGGTGGAAATTCTTCGGGCCTCGGACAGTCCCCATACGCGCCTGATTGGCTCTCTGTCTGTTTTCGCGATCCTGAATGGTGCCCTGATCCAGATCATCATGGCCTCCAGAGTCCTTTACGGAATGGCCCGCACGGGCGATGCCCCTGATCGCCTGTCGCGCCTGATGCCTCGGCGACGCACACCTTATATCGCAATCCTCCTCTCAGGCTGTGCGGTTCTGCTCCTCGCGCTCACCCTGCCGCTGGGCAATCTGGCCCGAATGACCTCCTTCGTGACCCTCAGCATTTTCCTGTTGATGAACCTGTCCTTGCTGCGGCTTCGTCGCCTGACCCCGGACCCTGATGCGGGATTCCGGGCCCCGACTTGGGTGCCGTGGTTCGGCGCGGCCTTTTGCCTGATCTTGATGGGCTTTGCCGCCCTGAGCTAGGCGCCCGCCGGCCACGTACCGCGTTTGAGGGCCCTCAGAGCCTGGCGTTCAGGGGCCACCAGATCCCGGCTGGCCCGGCTCACCGGCAAGGGATCACCAAAGATCTGGGCGGTGATCAGCTGCGCCCCCCAGGGGGCCCAGGTAAATCCGCGGGACCCGAAACCGGTGGCGAGATACACGCCCGGGACCCGGGGGACATCCTGCGTAGGCTCGCCCCCATGCCGCAGGACCGCATGGGTCTGTGGCAGGACCGCCTCATCCGGAGCCGGTCCAAGCACGGGCTGGCGGTCTGGGGTCGTCGCACGCACCCCTGCCCGCGATGACAGCGCCGCCCTCCGCGACTCGCCGACCCAATAGGGGGCCAGTCCCTCCAGCGCCGAGGCGTTTGCCGCCTGCGCTGAAAGGCTGGTCTGGACCTGACCACCAGAGTGAGCCTCAAAAGTGGCCCCCCAAAGCCGAAGGTCATCCACCGCAAGCGCATAGTGTCCAGAGGCGATCGCGCTGGGCGGTGCCTCAACCGGGCTCCTGAAAAAATCGACCTGCCCGAGGCGCGGCTCGAGGGACAAGGTTCTATAGGCCTCTCCCACCGCCATGCCACTGGCCAGAACCAGGACATCGAACGCGCAGTCATTGATCCGCCGTCGCGCGTCAACGATTTCAACCGGCGCGCCGAACCGGGTGTCGACCCCCTCAAGCAGCTGCCGCGCGAGCTGATCGGGCCGCACCAGGACAGCGCCCTTATGCAGCAGAGCCGATCCGGGCAGGGCCTCAAGCTGGTCGAGACCCAGCGGCGGATCCTCAAGAATCCGGGCAAAACGGAGACGGGCCCGCTCGGACTCCGGAAGATGGCGGACGCTCACTGGATCGCAACCCGGCCGGCCGGCATAAGCCCTCTGCGCCGCAAGGTAGGCCTCCATCATCAGGCGGGAGACCGGCGTGTCCGTTGCATCGAGCCGGGGCATGACGAGCGCCGCCGGGTTCCCGCTGGCTCCGGAAAATGGCGCCGCGGCGGGATCAAAAAGGGTCACCTCCGCCCCCCGGTCCCGTAAACATCGCGCCAGCCAGACACCCCCGATGCCAGCGCCGCAGATGCCGACCCGCAGACCCTGGCCGCCGCCGGCCTCGGGGGCTCGGCCAGGAGGAACACCCAGCCCCGGCTGTAAACACCCCCAAAGCCTTTCCCGCTTGCGGCCATAGCCGGGGCGTTTTTCAACCCTGAACCCGGCGTCCGAGAGCCCCCGCCGAACGGCACCGGCAACCGTGAAGGTCGCAATCTGCGCCTCGGGCCGGGACCTCTGAACCAGCTCGGGCCACAGTGACGGCAGCCACATATCCTCATTCCGCGCCGGGCTGAATCCATCCAGAAACCAGGCATCCGCGGCCAGTTCAGAGGCGTCGAGGCAGTCCCGGACCGGGCCAATGTGCAGAGTGAGGCTGATCCGGTCTCTGGGCCAGCTCAGATGATGAGTGCCGGCGGCACGAACGGGCCAGGCCTGCAAAAGGTGACCGGACAGCGCCGCGACCTCAGGCCAGCGCGACAAAGCCTGTGCAGCATCCTCGCGATCGAGCGGAAATCCCTCAAAACTGAAAAAATGCAGCCAACCCCGGTCTGGTCGGGACCTTTGCCAGAGCTGCCATGTCGCGAGAAAGTTCAAGCCGGTTCCGAAGCCCAGCTCGCCAATCGTGAACCCGTCGCGGTTCTGCCAGATCTCTGGTGCGCCAATCGCCTCCAGAAAAATGGCGCGGCTTTCGGCGAGCCCGTCATCCACGCTATAATACACATCATCGGTTCGCGTATCGACGGGCGTGCCATCCGGCTTCCAGTCAAGCATCGGGCGAGGCGGCAATCTCATCCCCTCTCCTAGCCGGGAACGGGTCCGCTCGCAAAGGCTGGAGTCAGACCCTGTTCCGTTCCCGCCAGCGGCCTAGCTGTGAGCCATGACCCGTACACCCTTTCTGCCCAGTCGTGCCGCCGGGCTCGACCGCCTCGCCCGGTTTCAAGCCCATATGGGCAGGACCTACGCCCGGTCTCGCAATCATGATTACGGGCGACACGACCATAGCCGCGTCAGTCAGTTATCCCCATGGATCAGGACTCGTCTCATCACGGAGCAGGAAACCGTCGCCGCCGCCCTCGCACGCCACAGTTTCTCATCGGCAGAGAAATTTGTTCAGGAGGTCTGCTGGCGGACCTATTGGAAGGGCTGGTTGCAGCATCGACCTTCCGTCTGGTCATCTTACATCGAAGCCCGAAATGCCGCCTTCGCCGAAGCCCGCGCAGACACGCGCCTGTCCGAGACCTATGAAGCCGCTCTTAACGGGCGGACAGGGATCGCGGTGTTTGATGCCTGGATGACAGAATTGGCCGAGACCGGCTATTTGCACAATCATGCACGAATGTGGGCCAGTTCGATCTGGATCCATACGCTGCGCCTGCCCTGGGCGCTGGGGGCCGATCATTTCCTGCATCATTTGATCGATGGAGATGCGGCCAGCAACACGCTGAGCTGGCGCTGGGTTGCGGGTCTTCATACCGAGGGCAAAACCTATGCGGCCCGCCCGGCCAATATCGAAACCTATGCCGCGACGCGGTTCCGCGCAGAACTGGGACCTGACTGGCGCCGGGGACTGGACCGTCTCGTCATGCCTGCCGCACCGATCGCCGGGTTTCCAAATCCGCCGGCCAGTCGCCTGCCGGAGATTTCCGCCTCCCCTGCAGGACCGGTCGGCCTGCTGCTTTGTGAGGAAGATCTCCACCCGGCATCGCTGATACCGGCAACGTCGCAGGTCAGAGCCGTCGCCGGCGTGTGTTTTGCTGACGCCCGCAGCCCCCGCGGGGCAAGTGGTCCGGCGGGCGAATTTTCCCGGGGAGCCGTGGACAGTGGCCTCTGCGCCGCGGCTCAGCTCTGGGCAGCACCGGCAACCCGTCTCGATGACACCGCCCCCCTTGGTGAGGCGCTGCAGGCCTGGGCTCGAGACCACATGCTCACCGATCTTGTGATCGCCGAACCGCCCGTCGGCTGGGCCCGGACCCAGCTCGACCCGCTTCGCTTGGAACTGGCGCGCATCGGCCTGACGCTGCATTATTTGCGGCGAGACTGGGACAAGCAGTTCTGGCCTCACGCCCAGCGTGGTTTCTTCGCCCTGAAAAAGAAACTCCCCGCCATCCTCGACCGTTTAGAGCTGACCGGCTGACGGAGGTCCCCCATACACGAGGCCGGCTGGCCGAGCCTAGCTGTCCTCAGCCTGATAAACGAAGGCTTGGAGCTGCGCCATGACATCCGGCATCGGGCGTCGTGGGCGGCCGTCTGGATGAATCATGACCGCCGTGATCCGCCCCTCTGCAATGACGTCCTCGCCCCGAAGGCAGGTCTGCTGAAACAGCATTCGGGCGCCCTTCAGGCCCACGCAACGGGTTCTGACCGACAGCAGATCGTCAACCCGGGCCGCCCGCTTATAATCCACCTCGATATGGGTCAGGGTGAAGGCAGCCGGGTCCGCCCGAGCCAGCAAGTCCTGATGGCTCACGCCGGCGTCGCGCAGGAAATCGGACCGACCGCGCTCGAAGAACCGCAAATAGTTGGCGTGATACACCATACCGGTGAAATCCGTGTCCTCATAATAAACCCGGATCTCGATCCAGTGCTGCCGAAGGGCGTCGAAGGCGTCGGGACGGGACATCAGGACATTAATGCCGGAAATGCCGCATCCCCGTAAAGACCATGGCAATCCCGGCCTCATCAGCGGCCGCGATCACCTCGTCATCCCGCATGGAACCGCCGGGCTGGATGACCGCCGTCGCCCCGGCCTCCGCCGCCGCCAGCAAACCGTCAGCAAAGGGGAAGAACGCATCCGAGGCCACGACAGAGCCAATGGCGGGGCTTTCCGGCAATCCCACCTCTCCGCCCATCCGCGCGGCCTTCAGCGCGGCAATCGTGGAGCTGTCCACCCGGCTCATCTGGCCCGCGCCGACGCCCACGGTCGCGCCGTCCCGGACATAGACGATGGCGTTGGATTTCACATGTTTGGCGACGGTCCAGGCAAAGCGCAGATCGGCCAGTTCGGCGGCACTGGGGGCGCGTTTCGTGACCACGCGCAGATCGGTTTCGGGGACGAAGCCCGTATCCTTGTCCTGCACCAGAAGCCCGCCTGCGACCTGTTTGTAGGCGAGAACGGGTTGGCGCGGATCGGGGAGCGCGCCCGTGGTCAGGAGGCGGAGGTTCTTTTTCGCGGCGAAGATGGCGATGGCCTC
>CAJXMY010000050.1 GCA_913056435.1 uncultured Hyphomonadaceae bacterium
TGCGGGCCTGGAACTGGTCGGCCACCTCTGCGGGGGCCTGAGCGGCACAGATGACATCGCCGCGCGAAGTGTCGACCTCATCCGTAAAGGTCAGGGTGACCGACTGACCCGCAACGGCTTCATCGAGGTCGCCGGTCTGGGTGACGATCCGGCCGATCGTGGTTTCGCGTCCACTGGGCAGGGTCCGCACCCGGTCACCCGGACGAACCGTGCCGGAGGCGATCTGACCGGAAAAGCCGCGAAAGTCGAGATTGGGCCGGTTCACCCACTGGACCGGCATGCGGAACGCCGATGAGAGAAGCCCATCATCGACCGGCACCGTTTCGAGATAATCCATCAGGGTTGGCCCCTGATACCAGGGGGTCCGCTCGGAGGGCTCGGTGATGTTGTCGCCCTCAAGCGCCGACATGGGGATGGCCTCAATTTCCAGATCGCCGCCCAGCTCCTCAGCAAAGTCGAGGAAATCCCGCTCAATGTCGCCGAACACCTCGGCCTCATAGCCAACCAGATCCATCTTGTTGATGGCCAGAACCATACGCCGGATCCCCAGCGCATAACAGATATAAGCATGCCGGCGGGTCTGGGTCAGGACGCCCCGGCGTGCATCGATCAGCAGGATGGCGACATGGGCGGTCGAGGCCCCTGTGGCCATGTTGCGGGTATATTGTTCATGGCCCGGCGTGTCCGCGACGATAAATTTCCGCTTGTCGGTGGAGAAAAAGCGATAGGCCACATCGATGGTGATTCCCTGCTCCCGCTCCGCGGCCAGACCATCCACCAGCAGCGCGAAATCGATCCGGTCCCCCTGGGTGCCCTGCTTGCGGGAATCCCGCTCCAGCGCATCGAGCTGATCCTCGAAAATCATCTTGGAATCGTAAAGCAGCCGGCCAATCAGGGTGGATTTGCCATCATCCACGCTGCCACAGGTGATGAAGCGCAGGAGGGACTTGTTCTCGTGAGCTTCGAGATAGGCCTCGATGTCGGTGGCGATGAGGTCAGACTTGTGGGACATCTAGAAATACCCCTCTTGCTTCTTCTTCTCCATGGACGCGGCCTGATCGCGGTCAATCGTGCGCCCCTGGCGCTCGGACGAATTTGTCAGGAGCGTTTCCTGAATGATCGCTTCCAGCGTATCGGCTGTGCTCTCAACAGCCCCGGTCAGGGGATAGCAGCCCAGTGTGCGGAACCGGACGGACTTCTCCACCGCGGTGCGGGCGAGCTCTTCCGGTACGCGCTCATCATCGACCATGATCTGCGAGCCTTCCCACGTGATCACGGGTCTTTTGGCGGCAAAGTAAAGCGGCACAATCTCGATCTGCTCGCGCCGGATGTACTGCCAGATATCGAGCTCGGTCCAGTTCGACAGTGGGAAGACCCGGATGCTTTCGCCTTTATGGATCCGTGTATTGTAGACATTCCACAATTCCGGACGCTGATTCTTCGGATCCCAGCGATGTTCAGCTGTCCGGAAAGAGAAAATCCGTTCCTTAGCCCGGCTCTTCTCTTCATCCCGGCGGGCCCCGCCAAAAGCAACATCGAATTTGTGCAGATCGAGCGCCTGTTTCAGGGCCTGGGTCTTCATAATATCGGTATGAACCGCAGAGCCATGCGTGAAAGGCCCAACGCCCTGCGCCACGCCATCAGGATTTGTGTGGACCAGCAGCTCCATGCCCATTTCCTGGGCTTTCCGGTCGCGGAAGGCGATCATCTCCCGGAACTTCCAGGTCGTGTCCACATGCATCAGGGGAAAGGGCGGGACGCTGGGATAAAAGGCCTTGCCCGCCAGATGCAGCATGACAGCACTGTCTTTGCCAACCGAGTAAAGCATCACCGGGTTCTCCGCCTCGGCGGCCACCTCCCGCATGATATGAATACTTTCCGCCTCCAGACGGTCGAGGTGGGTGAGCATATGACCAAGCATCTCCGCAGGATTTTCGGGCCGTCCCCGGCTGGCCCAGAAAGAGGATAGCGTGCCCTTAGCAGTTCTGACCCCTGCAGCAAGCCCCCGGCAGATCCTATTAGTTTATCTAAAGCAAAAAGTCGCATATGCCCGGACAGCCGCCCGCAGGTGACAGACGTCAAAACTTAGTTCAACACGGTCTCTAAAAAGCACATATCAGGAGGCAAAATTGCAGCAAATTGTCCTCGATCACTATTGTGATGGCGCGCCAGGACCTGAAAATTTCAGGCTGGAAACGCTCCCGACCCCGGAACCGGGTGAAGGTCGGTTCCGCGTCCGTCATATCTTCAATTCCGTTGACCCAGGGACACGGTCTCGCCTTTCGGGTGGGGACTCATACGCACCCGCCCTGCCGCTTGGACATCCAATCGACGGCTTTAGCGTCGGCCTTGTTGAGGCCAGTCAGAACCCCGACTATCCCGAAGGGACACATGTGTATTTCGCAGGTGGCTGGCGGAGCCACTCCATTCAATCTGGTCGGGGCTTTATCGGCAAGATCCCGCCACATTCGCAACTGCCTCTTTCTCTTTGGATTGGTGTCCTCGGTGTCCCTGGACTGACCGCGTGGTTTGGCTTGAAATCGGTTGGGCAATTCCAAAGCGGTGACAGAGTCCTGATCAGCTCTGCCGCCGGTCCAGTGGGGGCAACCGCGGGCCAGCTGGCGCGACATGCCGGCGCGGAACAGGTCATTGGCATTGCAGGGAGTGACACAAAATGCGCCTGGCTTATCGAAAAAGCCGGGTTTGATAAGGCCATCAACTACAAAACCGTGCCGGATCTGTCGGTCGCAATTGGCGACGCCCTGCCAGAGGGCGTTGATCTCCTATTCGACAATGTGGGCAATGCCATGATCGATCGCGTTCTACCCATAATGCGCCAAAATGGCCGAATCTGCGTATCGGGTCAGGTTGCAGATTATAATCTGTCGCCCTCAGAGACCCCGGGCATTGTTCACACCAAGCCTTTTATCACCCACCGGGTTCGAATGCAGGGTCTGGTTGTCTTCGATTTCATGCGTGACTTCCCCGTTGCGCTGGACGCCATGGCGGGGATGATTGCGGCGGGCCACCTTCATGTGCAGGAAGAAATATTTGAAGGTCTCGAGGCGATGCCGGAAGCCTTTTGCGGACTCTTTCGCGGAGAGAACTTTGGGCGCCGCATTGTACATCTGGCTCAATCTGAATGAGTGTTCTGGCCAAACAGCGCCAGCTGCGGCAAGTTGATCAGGAAGCTCAGGAGGCCGCATGTCCGAACCATTTCTGATCGAGTCCAACAATTACAGCCGCTTCAGTTTTTCCCGTCAGGGCCGCGCGCTGACGGCCGCCATCACGTCCGATCACCCTGTTAATGGCGTGGATGGCCCCATGCACGACGAACTGGCAAGGGTGTTCACCGATCTGCAACGCGATTCTGACAGTGATATCATCATCCTGACCGGCAAAGGGCGGGCATTCTGCGCTGGTGGCGACTTTGACTGGTTCGATGAGCAGATTTCCGATCCGCGCAAATTTCGGGACATCGGCTGGGACGCCAAGCGCATTGTCAGCTCGATCCTCGAGATGGAGAAGCCCATTCTATGTCGTCTTAACGGCGCCGCGGCGGGCCTCGGCGCCACCATCGCTTTGTTGTGCGATATGATCATTGCCGATGAAACGGCAAAAATTGGCGATCCGCACGTGAAGGTTGGGCTGGTGGCAGGAGACGGCGGCGCTCTAATCTGGCCGCAGCTTATCGGATATGCCCGGGCAAAGGAACTCCTGATGACGGGGGACTTACTGTCAGCCAAAGAAGCGCAAGCGCTTGGCCTGATCAATTACGCCGTCCCCGCCGCGGAGCTGGACTCTAAAGTCTCAGAACTGGTGAGCAAACTGCAGGCCAATCCGCGCTGGGCCGTTCGCTGGACAAAGACCGTCGCCAACATTCCACTTCGGGCTCTGGCTGCTCAGATGATGGATGCCGCGATCGGATGGGAAAGTGTTTCAAATTACATGGAAGACCGCAGGGAAGCTGTCGATGCGTTCCGCGAAAAACGTGCGCCTAAAATGACGGGCGACTGATGCACATCCGGCGAGCTCGCCCCGAAGATGGCTGGGCGATGAGTGACATCTACCGGCCCTTCGTCGCAAAAAGCTGGATTTCCCTTGAAATGGACCCGCCAGACGGGCCCGCCATGGCTAAAAGGATCGGAAGCTCAGGCGACAGCTACCCCTGGCTTGCGCTCACGGATGACGAGCACATCCTGGGCTACGCCTATGCGAACCCTCATCGGAGCCGGGCAGGTTACCGGACCTCAGTTGATACAGCGATCTATTTGCATGCAGCCGCACGGAACCGAGGATGGGCCATGAGGCTTTACATGAAGCTGTTGCAGATCCTGATCGCCCAAAACAGGGTTATGGCGTTTGCCGGGATCGTCCTGCCCAATCCAGCCAGCCTGCGTCTACATCAGAAACTGGGCTACCAGTCCCTCGCCCGATACCCAAATGTCGGGTATAAACTGGGCGCTTGGAGAGACACGATATGGATGAGCCGGGAACTCGCCCCACCCTGCAACCCCCCTAAACCCATTCGCCTTCTCTCGGAGATTGATTTTGCAGCTCTGGAGACTTAAACGGGGATCACTGTGGTGATTTGGCCGGCCGGCTTGCAGCCACATTAAAGACGTCGCTAAAAGGCCGTGCGCAGGAGTTACCCACCCTCGCCACGCCCGTCTTTTATTGAAGCTGGCACAGTTCGCGAGGGCGCAATGCCGATAAAAATTCCCGACAAACTGCCCGCCAGAGATGTGCTGAAGGCGGAAGGCGTGGCGGTAATGACACAGGCCGATGCCATTCGTCAGGACATTCGCCCCCTGCAGATCGGACTGCTTAATCTGATGCCGGACAAGATCCGCACGGAGGCTCAGCTCGCGAGGCTCATTGGAGCCTCTCCCCTGCAGGTCGAACTCAGCTTAATCATGGTTGGGAGCCATGCCCCTAAAACGACAGCACCCGACCATCTCATCAGCTTCTATCAGACCTGGGAAGACATTGCAGATCAGAAATTCGACGGCTTCATCATGACGGGCGCGCCAGTCGAAACCCTGCCCTTTGAAGAGGTCGGCTACTGGAAAGAACTCACTCAAATCCTGGACTGGACACGCACGCATGTTCACTCCGGCTTCTTCATCTGCTGGGGCGCAATGGCAGCAGCTTATCACTTTTACGGCCTGCCGAAATACGCTCTTGAACAAAAAGCCTTTGGCGTCTTCCGTCATCGCAACCTCAACCCTGCATCTCCCTTTGTCTCGGGCTTCTCTGACGATTTTCAGATCCCGGTATCTCGTTGGACCGAGGCGCGTTCAGCCGACATTGCCAATATTTCCTCCTTAGAGCTTCTCATGGAAAGCGATGAAACCGGCCCTTGTCTGATGGTCGACAACAAAGACAATAATCTATTTATTTTCAATCACATAGAGTATGATTCGACCTCCCTGAAAGAAGAATTCGAGCGTGACTGCGCCGCAGGCAAACCCATCGAGGTGCCCCACGCTTACTTCCCGATGGACGATCCCGGCCGAGCGCCGCTCAACCGCTGGCGCAGCCATGCTCACCTGCTCTTTGGCAACTGGATTAACCGGGTTTACCAGACGACACCCTTTGAGATTGACCGGATCGGGTCATAAGATCCGGAATGACCTACTTCGCGCCCGAGCCAGACCACATTACTCAGATCCGGTCTCAGATTCAAAAATACGTCAGAAAGCATCTGCCACGGGAACGGCGCCTCGCTCTCGACCGTGATGCAACCTGGGACCGCGACCTGTTCAGGGGTATTGCGGAAATGGGGCTGATTGGCCTGACAATCCCGGAAGCCTATGGCGGCGCGGGACAGGACATCGTCGCGGCGACCGCGGTCATAGAGGAGCTCTGCCAGGTGGGGACAAGCCTCGCCGGGCCCTACATTCATGCCGCCTTCTATGGCGGCATGAATCTGTCCGAGAATGGCTCCGAGGCCCAGAAACAGGCTTTCTTGCCGCGCCTCGCAAGAGGCGAGCTATTTTTGTGTTATGGCCTCTCAGAGCCCAATGTCGGAGGCGACCTCGCCAGCGTGGAAACCCGGGCGAATCGTGATGGCGACGATATCATCATCAATGGCGCAAAACGCTGGTGCACGGGGGCAGACTGGTCGGATTATATCTACTGCCTTGTTCGAAGCGGACCAAAAGGTGAGCGCTACAAGAATTTGAGCTTTCTTCTGATCCCGACGGATACACCGGGCATCACCATGCAGCCGATTGAGCACAGCAATCTGCGCTACACTAGGTCCATGGATGTCTATTTTGACAATGTCCGCCTCCCTGCCGACGCCGTGGTCGGCGGACCCGACAATTGGAACAAGGGCTGGGAGACACTGGCCGGAAGGGCTTTGGACGTCGAAAAAATCGAAATCACCGCGGTGGCTTTTGGGATTGCCCGCGCCGCCGTGGACGAAGCGTGGTCATATGCGCAGACACGGGAACAATTTGGCAAACCAATTTCCCAGCACCAGGCCATTCGCCACAAGCTCTCTACGGCGAGAACAAAGCTTCAGGCCGCCCGACACATGCTTTACCACGGAGCCTGGCTCGCAGATACCGGGCAGCCCTGCTCAGTCGAAACCAGCATGGCAAAACTCTTCGTGGCCGACACAGGGGTAGAGATCGCGATGGCCTGTCAACAAGTCATGGGAGCTTATGGTCTGTCTGACGCCTATGATATGGAGCGGCATGTCCGGGACTTGCTGTCCATGCCCATCGTCGGTGGCTCGAGCGACATGCAACGCAACAATCTGGCCAGCCTGATGCGGCTGTAAGCCAAAAGCTATTTGGCCCCCCCCTCAGTGAGACGAGGCAAGCCATCATCAAACTCGAAAAAGTCGGCTTTTTCGGAGGTCCAAATGTGCGCCGAGGGCTGGTCAGGGACTGGGCTGTCCAGGCTGCCAATTCGAAGAACGCGGCGCTTTGCATCGGGATACTCCGCCACCAGATGCGATCCACACTTCGGACAGAACCATCGCCGTTTCCCCGGGCTGGTTTCAATGTAACACACAAGGTCTGCACCTTTTGTCCACTGAAAGCCGTCATAAGGGGTCAGCGCGCCGGTGTTGAACGCAGCTGCATGAATTTTGCGGCAGGTGGAACAATGACAATGGGCCACCGCTGAGGCCAAACCCTCCGCGCGGTACTGAACAGACTGGCAAAAGCAGCTTCCCTTCAGGGGCCCTGTCATCCCGTTTCTTCTCCAAAAAGCCCCGTTTGAGCGGCCCCTTGGGGAGTCGGCAGACCAAGGCGCTCATACGCCAGTGGCGCCGCAACACGTCCTCTGGGGGTTCTGGCCACATAACCCTTTTGCATAAGATAGGGCTCAATCACATCCTCAACCGTATCACGCGCCTCCGACAAAGCGGCGGCCAGCGTGTCGGCCCCAACTGGCCCACCCGCATAGGTCCGGACCAAAGCATCCAGATACCGCCGGTCCAGAGCATCAAGACCGTCACCATCTATCTCCAGACGGGCCAGCGCATGGTCTGCCGTCGCTCTCGTAATACCGCTGCCATCGGTTTCGGCGAAGTCCCGGACCCGTCGCAGAAGGCGAAGCGCAATTCGAGGAGTCCCCCGCGCCCGTCGCGCAATTTCAACGGCACCCTCTGCGTCCATTTGAACGGACAGCTTTCGGCCTGCAGCCAGAACAATGGTCGATAATGTCTGGGGCGCATAAAACTGGAGCCGAAGGGGAATGCCAAAACGATCCCTGAGCGGCGTCGCCAGAAGACCGGCCCGCGTTGTTGCGCCAACAAGAGTGAAAGGCGCCAGATCAAGGCGCACAGATCGCGCAGCGGGTCCCTCCCCAATCACAATATCGACGGCATAGTCCTCCATGGCCGGATAAAGGACTTCCTCGACTGCGGCCGGCAAACGGTGGATCTCATCAATGAAAAGGACATCATTGGGCTCAAGGTTGGTGAGGATGGCGACCAAATCGCCCGTCTTCGCGATCACTGGTCCCGATGTCGCCCGAAATCCAACCCCGAGTTCCCGAGCGAGTATCTGCGCGAGGGTCGTTTTTCCTAGGCCCGGAGGCCCGAACAACAAAGTATGGTCCAGCGCCTCCCCTCGTCGTCGCGCCGCGTCCACATAAACCTTGAGGTTCGACTTGATCGTGTCCTGACCGACATAGTCATCAAAGGTTTGCGGCCGCAACGCTCTGTCCAGCGCTTCCCCAGCCTGCATATCCGGATCCGTCAACATCCCCTCGCGGCTCATAATGGCGCCAACTCCTTGAGAGCCGCGCGGATCAGACCCGAAATATCCGTGTCATCCCCAAGCTTGGCCGCAGAAACAGCACGGGCTGCCTCACCGGATCCATAACCCAAATTCACGAGAGCAGAAACCGCCTCAGCCCGATGACCCGCCATCAAACCAGACGGTTCAGGTCGGCCCGATTGCGCACTTGCGGCAGGATCAGAATCGAAACGGGCAAACCGGCCCTGCGGAGGTGGCTTGCCGGACAGTTCCCCCACAATCCGCTCCGCCAGCTTCTTTCCGACCCCCTTTGCTCGTGTGATCATGGCTGAATCGCCGAGGGTCAGTGCATCCATCAACTCTGCCGGCGACAAGGCATCCACCAGCGCCATGGCGGACTTGCCGGCAACCCCAGGCACCTCCTGAAGCCGGACAAACCAAGCCCGCTCCTCATCACTCGCAAAACCATAAAGAGTGATCGAATTCTCGGTCACTCGCGTTTCAACAAAGACCTCAGCCGCCTCGCCAGGGCTTAAGCGCCCCAGCAACCGCGCTCCGGCCTGGACCACATATCCCACACCGTTCACATCGATCAGAAAGGAGTCTAGGGCAAGCGCCGCAACCTCGCCCCTAAGTCGACCGATAATCATACCGCCCTCCTGACGATATCAGCGGCAGAGAGATGATGCGCCGTACAGATTGCACAGGCCAGGGCATCTGCCGCATCAGCCCCCATTGCACCGGCCCGCGGCAGGAGTCGCTTCACCATAAACCCGATCTGGTCCTTGTCGGCGCGGCCGGTGCCGACGATGGCCAGCTTGATCGCCCGAGGCGCGAACTCACTGACAGATAACCCTGCCCGCGCCAATGCGGCCATGGCGGCGCCTCTCGCCTGACCCAGCTTTAGCGCCGATCGAGGATTGGCGGTGTTGACCAGCGTCTCCTCGACGCCGGCAACATCGGGGGCATGTAACGCAACCAGATCGCTGATCTCGCTAAAAATGCCCGCCAGCCGACTCGCAAGCGGTAGTGCTGGCGCCACCGAAATCGTCCCATGCGCAACATGACTGAGACGGGCGCCCTCGAGCGTGATCACGCCCCAGCCGGTCTGACGCAAGCCGGGGTCAATTCCCAGAATACGAATCGATTGCACCATGGCATCTAGCATAACCAGTAAGGTTAAGGACGTCTTGCTGTTTTCTGTTTTTGTTCCGCCGGGCACAGATCGGCCACCGCCCCTGATTGGCGCGTAAAGTGCACGGGCCGCCCGGATTAGAGCTCCTCACAGGTCGCGATTAACCGGGCAATATCGGCCTCACGGGAGAGCCGATGGTCACCGTCTTTGACGAGCGTAAAAATAACATCCGAACTCGTGATCTGATCGATCAGCCGAAAAGCGTGGCGCCACGGGACGTCTGGATCCTCTTGTCCTTGCAGAATTCTGACTGGGCCCTGAAATTCAATGGGCTCATCAAGCAGAGACCAGCGCGCACCATCCTCGATCAGAGCCCGGGTGATCGGATAAGGTTCACCATACTCTGAGGGCAGCAAAACATGGCCGGCATCAAGGATGCTTGCTCGGGTCGCCTCATCGAAGGTGGGCCACATCAGTTTTTCTGTGAAATCAGGTGCCGGGGCGATTAAGACGAGGGCGGAGACCCGCCCCGGGAACGCCTGGCTTGCCAACAGGGCCATCCAACCGCCCATGCTCGACCCAACAAGTACCAGCGGGCCCGAGGTCAGGTTGGAAATCGCGGCAAGCGTATCCTCTCTCCAGGATGAAATCGTACCCTCAGCAAAAGCGCCGCCGGACTCGCCGTGACCGGAATAATCAAAAGCCAGGAACCCCTCACCTCGACCGCGCGCCCACTGTTCCAGAACCCTGACTTTTGTCCCCTGCATGTCTGATTTGAACCCTGACAGCCAGACAAATGTCCGCCCATGCCTTGGGGGCGAAAACCGGTAGGCGAGGCGCCGCCCATATTCTGTATCCAGAAATTCGGTTGCCATGCGACCCTCCTGCCCGTCCGTCTGCCCTGACTGTCCTAGCTGACGCCTCATCGTGCTAACATTCACATGACAGGCTGATCAACGCACATTAGGCATGGGCCGCAACGCAGACATATCAGGCTAAACACATGACCCAGCCCGACTGGCCCTGTCTCCGGGGGCATACCATTCTTCAGGTCATACCCGATCTGGCTGCCGGAGGAGCAGAGCGAACCACGATAGAAATGGCTGAGGCTGTGCACCAAGCTGGCGGGCGTGCTCTGGTTGTGAGTGAGGGTGGCCGGCTTGAAAGTCGACTGACCGCCGCGGGCGGTGAACTCATCAGGTTGCCTGTGGCTGGAAAGAGTCCGACGACCCTGATCCGAAATGCGGCCCGACTGGCCAAACTCATACGGTCGGAAGAAGTTTCGTTGGTCCATGCGCGGTCTCGCGCGCCCGCCTGGAGTGCGCTGTGGGCCTGCAAACTGAGCCGCGTTCCATTTGTCACAACCTATCATGGCGCCTATAGCGGCAAGACACGCATAAAACGCTTCTACAACAGCATCATGGCCCGCGGCACGCG
>CAJXMY010000051.1 GCA_913056435.1 uncultured Hyphomonadaceae bacterium
GGCCCCGGCCGCGGCCACACGGGCCACAAGTAACTCTGTTTTGTCTGTCATATTGGGGACGAGCGTCCGGCGGCAAAGATCATGGCTGATGGCAGACGAGATTACCATCAGGAGCCCGGCCGCTGTTGAAAGCGCGGCGGCGAGGCCCCCGGCAACCACCAAACCGATCACCCAGCCGGGGAGCTTTGCGATTTGGGGGTTGGCCAGAACGAAGATATCCCGGTTGGGGGTGACCTCATTTGACAGACCGTCGCGCGCCTCCGGGCCTCTGTACTGCATTACCCCATCTGCATTTTTGTCGTCAAAGTCCAGAAGCCCTGTTGCCTCCCAGGTTTTGTACCATTCGGGGACCGGTTTGCCGCCATCTGCAGTGATTTCTGCGGCACGGACCTGATAATCCTCATCATCAGATATATAGGTGGCGCCGTTGACGGTATCTATGAAGTTGATACGCGCAAACGCTCCGACGGCAGGCGCGGCGGTATAAAGCAGAGCGATGAAGACAAGAGCCCACCCAGCAGAGATGCGGGCTGCTTTGGCGCTTGGCACCGTAAAGAACCGGATAATGACATGCGGCAGGCCTGCTGTCCCGAACATGAGCGCGCCGGTTATGGCCAATATGTCGAACATGGCTTTGTTTGTTTGGGTGTATTCCAGAAACCCAAGATCTCGCACCGTCGTATTGAGTTTCTCCAGCATAGAGACATCTTCACCTCGGACATCAGAAATGAACCCCAGCTGAGGAACCGGGGTCCCGGTAATGATGAGGGAGATGAAAATGGCCGGGACAGTGTAGGCAAAAATCAGAACACAATATTGTGCGACCTGAGTGTAGGTGATGCCTTTCATGCCGCCGAGGACCGCGTAAAAAAATACGACCACCATTCCAATGACGATGCCCCACTCGAATGGGATGCCGAGAAAGCCTGAAAAGGCGACACCGACCCCTTTCATCTGGCCAGCGATGTAAGTGAAAGAAACGAAAAGTGCGCAGATGACGGCAATCACCCGTGCGGCTGTCGAATTGTATCGGTCACCTACAAAATCGGGGACCGTGAACTTGCCGAATTCTCGCAGGAAGGGTGCCAGCAGGACGGCGAGCAAAACGAAACCGCCCGTCCACCCCATGAGATAGACCGACCCACCATAGCCCAGAAATGCGATCAGGCCTGCCATGGACAGAAATGAGGCGGCGGACATCCAGTCTGCGGCGGTGGCCATACCATTGATAGTGGGATGGACATCGTGGCCCGCAACATAGAAGTCGCCGGTTGAGCCTGCCCTGGCCCAGATGGCGATACCGATGTAGAGGGCGAAAGTCAGGCCAACAAAGCCAAAAGTCCAGAATTGCTGGTCCATGGCTCTAACCCTTTATACCGAATTTGCGCTCCAGCCTGTTCATGGCATGACAATAATAGAAGATGAGGCCAACGAAGACGTAGATCGCACCGTTCTGAGAAAACCAGAAGCCCAGAGGGGCACCGCCGATGGAATACTGGTCGAGCCAATCTCGGAAGAGAATGCCGGCTCCGTAAGAAGCAGCAAACCAGACGGCAAGAAGGCCGAACGTCAATCTGAGCGTTGCGCGCCAGTAAGCTCGCGCATTTGTCTCCTGTTGCTCTCCGTTCACCGGGTGTCTCCTCTCTCCTGATCCCGGGCGCCTTGTTTTGACTCACTGCTCCGGTAGCCGGATCATGCCGCACTTGCTACACCAAGAAAAGGGGCGGCTGTGCGTGTCAGGTCTCTTTGACAATGGCAGCGATCCGAGCTTCCAGCTTTTCAGCCATAGCGGGTTTTTCCACCACGTCGGTAAACCCGGCGGCGAGGGCGCGGGCCCGCAGGGTCGAGGAGAACAGGCCTGTGATGAGCAAAGCCGGCGTCTTATCCCCCTGTGCCCGCAGCGTCTGCAGCAATTCGATACCGTTGACCCGCGCCATTCTGAAATCGATCAGCAGGCAGGCCAGTTTGGGACGCCGCGGACGGTGGAGAAAGTCCATCGCGGACGGATAGGCCTCGATCAAGAATCCCCGCCGCTTAAGGAACAAGGCCAGCGACTCCCGGACCTGCTCGTCGTCTTCGATGAGGGCGAGGCGCCGGGCATCGCCCGGCGCGGCAGCGGCACGGCCTGAGAGCCGCCAGGACCACATTTCAGGAGACATAGCGATGTGAGTCTAGGCGGCACATCTCCATTGTCTCTAGGGGATACTACCTAGTCGCGCCGGGTGCTCTACCGGTTGAGGTCCGCGAGAAAGGCCAGGCGCAGGGCGGCCGACAGGCTCTCCGCGCCGAGTTTCTCCATCAGGTTCGCCCGGTGGATCTCAACGGTTCGCGGGGAGATGGACAAGGCCTCCGCAATAGCCTTGTTGGTCATCCCATCGACGAGGTAATGGAGCACATCTTTTTCGCGGGCGGTCAGCGTGGCGATGCTCGCGGCGGCCTCCGCTTTCATCCTTGCATCGCCCGACTGGGTCGACAGGCGTTCAAAAGCGGTGTCGATCGCTGCCAGCAGAGCTTTCTTTTCATAGGGTTTTTCGAGGAACTCGATCGCCCCGGCCTTCATCGCCGCGACGGCGACCGTGACATCTCCGTGGCCCGTGAGAATAATGACCGGCATGTGAATGCCCCGGGCCTTGAGCTCGGCCTGAACCGCCAGGCCATCCATGCCGGGCATGCGAATATCCAGCAGGATACAGCCGGTCTCGTCGGCGACGATATTGTCGAGGAAGTGCGGGCCATCGCGGAAGGTTTTCACCATGTATCCCGCATGTCGCAGCATGAAGCTCGCGGAGTGACGAATGGCGTCGTCATCATCAACCAGATAAACGCGTTTGGTCATGGCGACGGGGCTCCCGGGGCTGTTTCAATGGAGATTTCAAAACTGGCGCCCTCTCCGGAGGGCGAGGTCAGCCGGATCGTTCCGCCGTGAGCCTCGACAATGGTCTGGCAGATGGACAGGCCAAGCCCCATCCCGCCGGGTTTCGAGCTGTGAAAGGGGTTGAACGGATCGTGGTCCTCACTGAGGTCGAACCCCGGGCCATTGTCGCGGACACTGATCAGGACACGGCCCGACCCCGTATCCTTGGCGCTGATCCAGATCTGCGGATTGTCGGTGTCCTGAAGGGCTTCGATGGCGTTCTTAACGAGATTCAGCAAAACCTGCCGGAGCTGAACCCGATCTCCGAGGACGACAGGAAGGTTCTCGTCCACCCGTTCGATGACTCTGGCGACGCGCCCCCCGAGGCCGATCTTGGCCAGGGACACGACTTCGCTGATAATCTCTGTGAGCGTGACCGGCCTCAGTTCCAGTTCGCCCCGGGACACATAGTCACGCAGTCTCCGGACGATCTGTCCTGCCCGAATGGATTGGGCGGTCGCGGCGTTTAGGGCTTCCCTGACCAGATCCATTGTTTCCGGATCCGGAGACTCAAGCATGTCCCGGGCCGCTTCAAGATAATTGGCGACCGCGGTCAGCGGCTGGTTCAGCTCATGCGCCATCGCCGAGGCCATGGTGCCCACGGCGCTCAGCCGCGAGAAGTTGGCCAGCTCCGCCTGCATCTCCGAGATCCGGTGTGCATCAGCCTGCTGGCGGGTGATATCACGCAGATAGCCGGTGAACAGGCGGCGGCCATGCAGCCGCGCTTCACCGATTTTAAGCTCGACCGGAAAGCTTTCCCCGGACGCCCGCTGCGCCTGCACGATCCGGCCGATGCCGATGATCTGCTTTTCCCCGGTCGTCATGTAATTGTCCATGTAGCGGTCATGGTGCACGCGGTCCGCCGTCGTCATCAACATGGAGACATTGCGTCCCGTCACGGCCTCGGCTTTGTAGCCGAACAGGTCTTCGGCGGCGCGGGAGAAGGCCAGAATGATCCCGGCCTCATCGATCACGATCATGGCGTCGGGCACCGAGCCAAGAATGGAGCGCAGCAGCGACCGGAGATGGCCGGATGCCTCCGTCTCGAGGAACGGACTCATATCGGTCGGGATCTGGGTATCCTTCATGATGCAGCAGCCTAGCGCGGCTTGCGCGACAGGAAAAGTGGTCGTCACGACCCCTCGGTGCGCCGGCTTTTGACATCAGGCCCCCGCATGTGAAACTCTCCTGTCTTGGATGCAGTCTGGGAGGCCTGACCCCATGAGTGAATTTGATCTGGTGATTCGAGGCGGTCTGATTGTGGACGGATCAGGTGAGGCGCCGTTCCATGCCGATATCGGTTTGCGCGACGGGGTGATTGCGCAGATCGGTATGGATCTTGGTGCCGGTCAGGAGGAGATGGCGGCGCACGGCCTGATTGTGACGCCGGGCTTTGTGGATATCCACACGCATTATGACGGTCAGGCGACCTGGGACAGTCGGCTGACCCCGTCATCCGAACACGGTGTGACAACCGTGGTCATGGGCAATTGCGGGGTGGGGTTTGCTCCCTGTCGTCCGCAGGACCGGGGACGGCTGATCAGCCTGATGGAAGGGGTCGAAGATATTCCAAACCCCGTCCTGTCGGCGGGCCTGAGCTGGTCATGGGAAAGTTTCGAGGATTATCTGGAGGCGCTGGACAGCCGCGCCCATGATATCGACTTTGCCTGTCAGATACCGCACGGGCCTTTGCGGGTCCACGTGATGGGCGAGCGCGGGGCCGCACGCGAACCGGCCAGCGAGGCCGATATTGCCGCAATGGCGGCCCTGGCGGGCGAGGCGATCAGGGCCGGGGCGCTGGGCTTTTCAACCTCCCGCACTCTCAATCACCGCACCAGCGACGGGGATCCCACCCCCTCCTACATGGCTGCCGAGCGCGAACTGGTGGGGATTGCAAAAGGGCTTCAGGCGGCCGGCGGCGGGCTGCTGCAGGTGGTCTCGGATTTTACTGACGGGCCTTTGGAGCGACAGCTCCTTCGCACGATGGTGGCTGAGTCGGGCCGCCCAATGATCGTTACCGTGGCCCAGTCTCATCGGGCGCCTGATGGCTGGCGGGAGTTGCTCGACTGGATCGAGGCGGAGAACAAAAATGGCCTGGATATCAAAGGGCTGGTGTGTGGGCGCCCTGTCGGTGTGCTGCTTGGCCTGGACGCCACAATGAACCCCTTTTCGCTGAATTCGGCCTATCAGGCGCTGGCAGACCTCCCGCTGGCGGAGCGCGTGGCGGCCATGCGGCGGACCGATGTGCGGGCACGGATTCTCGCGGCGGCCGATGATGCCCCGGACAATGCTTTCAACGCCCTGATCGCGAATTATGATTACATGTTCATTCTGGGCGATCCGCCAGATTACGAACAGAGGCCCGACCAGAGCCTCGCGGCCCGGGCCCGCCGGGAGGGAACGACGCCGCAGGCTCTGGCCTATGATGCTCTGCTGGAACAGGACGGCGCAGCGCTTCTCTACACGCCGTTCCTGAATTATGCTGGCTTCAGTCTCGATCCCAGCCTCGACATGATGCGTCACCCGCATACGGTCCTTGGCCTCGGCGATGGCGGGGCGCATGTCGGGATGATCTGCGATGGCAGCTTTCCGACCTCCATGCTCACCCACTGGACCCGTGACCGGACGCGGGGGCCGCAGTTGGGCCTGGCAGAAGCGGTCCGGGCCCAGACATGGGACACCGCACGGGCTTACGGTCTTCAGGATCGTGGCCTGCTGCGCCCGGGTTTCAAGGCGGACCTGAATCTGATCGACCATGCGCGACTGCGCTTGCATCCCCCGAAAATGGTGCATGATCTGCCGGCCGGTGGCAAACGCCTGATGCAGGAGGCAGAGGGCTATGTCGCGACCTTGGTATCAGGCATCGTGATCCAGCGCGACGGACAGCCAACCGGAGCCCTGCCGGGCCGGCTGGTGCGGGGTCGGCAGGCGGCGCGGGTCGACCTCGCGGCCGAATAAGGCGCGGCCTATCCCCGGGATAAGGGGTGGCTTATCCGTCAGATCGAGCGGCGCCAGAGCGGCATGGACGCGGCCCGGATCCGGAGTCCCGGCGGGTCCGTCGGGACCTGTCTGCGGGGCCAGCGGGAGCGGTTGGCGCAGGCGTGCCGCGACCCGGACGACACAGTCGCTCAGGAAAACGCGGCCTGCCCTTTTAAGCAGTTGACAAACGCATTCAGGATGACTGAAGTCGGCTCAGCGACCCTCCGGGGACAAAGGAGGCGCAGTCATAACAATCGTCATGGTCCTGGTGGGCCCCGACGGGGAGGAGAGATTTAGATGACAGTGAAACCATACCTCAATGGCGCCCTGATGGCTGGGGCTTCCGCCATGGCCCTGATGCTGGCGACGCCGGCCGCTCTGGCCCAGGCCGCGGATGATGATGCATCCACACGGACCCTGGGCACGGTGACGGTGACGACCCAGAAGAAAGAGGAATCCATTCAGGACGTTCCGATCGCAGTGTCGGCGTTTGATCAGGCGGCGATTGAAGCGCAGCAGCTGACCGGTGGCCCGGACCTGGTGAAGGCGATTCCAAACGTCAACTTCACCAAGGGCAATTTTGGCGGCTTCAATTTCCGGATCCGTGGGATCGGGGTCGATGCCGTGTCGACGTCTGCCGACGCGGGTGTGGGTATTCACTATAATGACGCGCCGATTGGCTCGAACAGCTTCTTCGAAGCCGAATTCTATGATGTGGAGCGGGTTGAAACCCTGCGCGGACCGCAGGGGACGCTGTACGGCCGGAACGCGACAGGCGGCGTGGTCAATGTGATCAGCGCCAAGCCGGTCCTTGGCGAGTATCAGGCCGACCTGCAATTCACGCTGGGCAACCACAATTCGGTCAAAGCCCGCGGCATGATGAACATCCCGCTGGGTGACAAGGCGGCCCTGCGTCTTGCCGGATCATCGCTGTCGCGCGACGGCTATGTCGACAATCTGACAACCGGCAACAAAATCGACAGCCGGGACCTGTATGCCTTCCGCGGCACGCTGGCCTTTGAGCCAACCGACCGCCTGCGCACGCGCCTGATGGTGGAAATCTTCAACGAAGACGACTCCCGCCTGCGGTCCGGTAAGCAGCTCTGCGCCAAGGACCCGACGAAAACGTCCTTTGCGGGCATTCCGATTCTGGGGCTCGACCAGGCGATCACGTCTCAGGGCTGTGTGGATGGCTCGCTTTACCTGCCGGGCGCCTTCCAGGGCGGAAACACCGCCTCGTCTCTGGGGGTCGGTCTGGGCATTCTGTCCGGTCTGATCGGCAACATTGATCCACTGACCGGAAATGCCGTGGACATCGACCTGAACCAGGACGGCATTGTGCCGGACTTCCGGGCGATCGAAAGTGTCTTTGATCCGACGTTCAACACTGAGCAGACCCTGTTCATGTGGAATGCCGAGTATGATCTGACCGACGATCTGCAGCTGACCTATAATGGCAGCTACAATGAGCGGAAGAACACGTCGCAGCAGGATTATAGCCAGTCGGCGGTCGACATTCCGCTCAACACCACGCCAAGCCCCTTCCTGACCGGATTGAACCCGGATGGGCTGGGCCCGCTCTTCCCGCTGGTCTGGCCAACGCTCTTCGCGGGCGGCGTGATCAACGATCCGCAGCTGGGGCCGCAGTCCAATTTCTATGCGACCGACCTGTCGGGATCGGATTCCCAGAACTCGACCCACGAATTGCGGCTGCAGTCCGACTTTGACGGGCCGTTCAACTTCAACCTCGGCCTGATCAAGGTCGACGGGGAAACCAATCAGGGCCCCGCGCTGAATGAAAGCTATTATGTCTTCTTCAACACCGCCTCGGCCTATGTTCAGCTGTTCAACGCGGCGGGGAATGCGGCCGGTATCGGGCCGATCTTCTCCATTGCGGACCCGGCCAATGCCGGTGCCACACCGCTGGACAATCTTGAAGGGACAGGACGGAACTATTTCCGGTCCATCACACCCTACAAGCTGGACAGCTTCGCCGTCTTTGGGGAAGGCTATTTCGATGTCACCGATGAGCTGAAGGTGACGGCCGGCCTGCGCTACACCAGCGATAAGAAGGAAGTCGGCAACATCCCGACCTTCCTGCTTGTTGCCGACGCCGCGCGTCCGGATCCTCTGGCTTATGCCCCAAACCCCGGTGCGTCTAATGATGATGGCGGCGACGGGACGCTGAACCGGACCTTCGAAGAGGTCACGGGCCGTCTTGGCTTCGACTGGTCACCTGATCTGGCCATGACCGAGGACTCCCTGTTCTACGCCTTCTACTCACGGGGCTATAAGGGCGGTGGTATTAACCCACCCCAGCCGGCGGACAATTCCACCGGCGTGCCGCAGGCCTTCGATCCGGAATTCATCGATTCCTATGAAATTGGAACGAAGAACACCCTCGCCGGTGGCCGGATGCAGCTCAACGCAACGGGCTTCATTTACGATTATACCGGCTACCAGATCAGTGCGATCGTGAACCGGACCTCGGCCAACTTCAACGTCGATGCCGAGATTTCGGGCATCGAGCTGGAGACGGTCTGGAACCCGGCCTCGACCCTGCTGATCAATGCCAATCTCGGTCTGCTGGATGCGAAAGTTGTGGACACGTTTGGTGTCGACATTCTTGACCGGACCAATGGCCGGGCGGATCTGGTGGTCCTGAAGAATTTCGCCAACTTCTCCAACTGTGTGGTCTCCGCGGCCGGCTATGCCACCGTTCTGGGAGCCATTCAGGCCGGTGTGCTGGATCCGGGCTCGACGCTCGGCCTGTGCGCCGGGGCCTTTGCGGGTTCAGAGGCCGCATTCGGTCTTGATGGTGTGACGGTGAACTACACCGACTCTCTGGGTCAGGCCCAGACCGCCACCGCCCTCCAGCCCTTTGACGGGGACGCCAAGAACCTTGATGGCAACCGTCTGCCCGGGACACCGGAAACGACCTTCAATGTCGGGGCCGAGTACACCTGGGAAGGCGTCAATGACTCCTCATGGGATCTGCGCCTTCGTGGTGATTACTATTACCAGGGTGAATCCTTCAGCCGCGTGTGGAACACCGCCCGCGACACGCTGGAGAGCTGGGACAACATCAACCTGTCGGTCCAGATGGCCAATATGGACAATGGCGTGACGGTTGAGCTGTTCGGCAAGAACCTGGCAGACAAGGAAGTCATCACCGGGGCTTACCTCACCGACGACTCTTCGGGTCTGTTCACCAACGTCTTCCTGACCGAGCCACAGACCTATGGTGTCTCGATCCGCAAGAGCTGGTAAGACAGTCTGAGACCATGTTGAAAGGGCGGTCCCGCGGGGCCGCCCTTTTCTTATGGGGTCCTGGGCTACGCGCCGAAGGGCCCGTGACCCCACCGCGGCGGGGGCCTCAGGCGACGGTCCGTGCCGTCAGCTTCAGGGCCGCGTCGCGCCCGCCCAGCTGGAAGGGGGCGCACTGTGTCTCGCCGCCCGGGGCGATCAGCTCCAGCAGGACCTGCGCCTCTCCGGGGTCAATCGCGGCATTGAGCATGCCCGACATCCGACCGGCATAGGCCGCGATTTCGCCACTCATCTGATCCAGCCAGGTCTGGATGTCCTGTTCCAGATAGTTGCGGCGGCGTTCGAAGAGCTGGGCGGCGCCGCCATGAAGATGGGCGGCAATGCCGCCGGCCTGAACCTGGGGCATCAGCGCCTCCTGGGCCTTTGTCAGCGCTTTCAGAGCGGCGTCCAGGGCTTGGCGGGCCGCGTCGGAGGGGGATGATTCGAAGGCGAAGACGGCAGAGAACACCGCCTTGGCGACCGGGATGAAGCGGCTGCTCGCAATCACGTTCAGACCGGCCAGATGGCCCGCGCATTCCTGTGCGATGGCCCCGTCTTTGAGGTGGACAATGGCGCAGAACCGGCCGCCGGTCCGCAGCACCCGTCCGATGTCGCGCGCGGCCGCTGTCCGGTCGGCATATTCAAAGCCGAACTGGCTGACGGCCAGATCGACGGTGTCGTCCGCCAGAGGCAGGCGATCGGCGCTGGCCACGAGGCCCTGCAGGCCCGGCAGCTTGGCCCGGGTCGCCTGCAGGGCTTCGGCGGAGATATCGAGGCCCATGAGCCGGGAGCAGCCGGCCGCAGCGGCATGACGTATCGCGGAGCCTGCGCCGCAGGCCAGATCAAGGATGACAGCGCCACCGGCCCCTGCAAAGCAGCGGGTCCAGTGGTCGGAGAGTTCTTCGCTCGACTCAATGCCGACACCGCCGAACACCTCGCCGCTCTGGCCGGCTGTGCGCCCCTGCCAGTAATTGCCCCAGTCGGCCCTGCTTTTGTCAGGCTTGTCCATTGTCCCCGGCCCGGTCCATAAGGTGAGTGACGATCAGTTCTCACTAGCATGGGCCTAACCCAATGTCTCGGAAGTCTCAAATGTCCCCCGCAGACGCCTTCAAGGCCGGGACCGCCGCGTTTCAGGCCGGGGCCTTTGAGACGGCGCTGGCTCATTTGCAGGGCCTGCGACACCCTCAGGCCCTCAACCTGGCCGCAGTCAGTGCGCAGCGGCTTGGACAGGCTGACGCGGCCGCGGCCCTGTTCCGGCAGGCGACCGGGCTGGCGCCGCATGATCCGAACGCCCCAGGCGTCGGATCACCCCTATTTGAGATGCTCGGCGATGATCTCGGCGACCGACAGCACCTCGATCTGCGGCAGCTGCTTCTCCGGTGGGAGCGGCAGCGTGTTGGTGAGCACGATCCGCTCGAGCGGCGCGTTCTTCAACCGGTCGATCGCGGGGCCGGACAGCACGCCGTGGGTCGCCATCGCCCACACCTCGG
>CAJXMY010000052.1 GCA_913056435.1 uncultured Hyphomonadaceae bacterium
GCCATTCTCATCGACGCCGGAATAGACGCCCCGATTATAAGCGTGGGCAAAATCCTGAGCTTCGAAATAGAACTCGCGATAGCTGTCATCGGATCCATCATTGTCGATGTCGCCGGCCAGAATGATGGCCTGCCAGGAGGTCGGCCCGCCATCGTGCCGGGTGTACATCTCCTCACCGGTTTCATTGTGCAGCCACTTGGAGCCAGCCGGGTTAATCAGCAGGGTCGCATAAAGCCCGACCTGCTGGTGCGTACTCGGTCCAAAGTGGTCGTGGGTAAACGTAATCCCAAGACCCCGGTCGATGCCCTGCACATTGTGCAGCGGGTCAACGAACCAGCGCTGAATATTGGTTCTGGCACCGAGATACTCCCCATTGGACCCCGACCCAAAGTAAGGGTGAGGCTCAGCCTGGAGCTGCTCATAGCCCAGATCATTCTCGACCACATATCGGTTAATCGCCTCGATCCGGACCCGAACGGTTTCGGCACCGAGAACGCCATCCTCATAGTTCCAGCCATTGCCGGCACCATCCGCGGCAACGAGGTCCCATTTGGGCAGGTGAATGTGCTGGCCAATCACGTCGGTCGGCGTGGTGACCTGATAGTCGTCCACATAGTAGAATTCCGGCACGAGATTGGTCTGATAGTAATTTGCGCATTCGAAGGAATTCAGACGGAACACGAAGGGCTCCGGCGGACGCGTCTTGTTAAGCGTCGGCGCCACATCATCCCACAAGGTCAGTATACGCTGCTGAGGATAGTGATCGCCGGCCTTGTTGAAGACGACGTCCATCTGAATATTCGCCGCCTTATAAACGCGTGGATTGTCCGCGCCATACTCGGCGACCGCGGTATTATTCATCCCGCCAGCCTCGCCGGAGAAGAAATAACCCGTGCTTCCGGAGTTAAAGATCTCACCCCGGTCATCCATACAGGGCTCAAAGAACGGGGCCCCGGGCGTTGGTAGCGCACCATTGGTCGTAAAGGTTGCATCCTGCACCGTCCCATTCATCATCAGACGGGTGGTCTCATGCGACCGGCGGGCATGAAAGGCCATCGCCGCGCGCTCAACCTCAGTCCCGGTCTCCGGGAAATAGACCGGCTTGGCCGAGTCAATATGCTTGGCAAATGACAGCCGCGTCTCTTCTGAGTGCGTCCGGCCGCCACTCGTATAGCCCTCCAGCGCGTGCCGGGGAAGACCGCCATCCCAACCGCCTTCGGTCGGGTTTTCGCTGTTCATGAGCATGTCCAGAGGCGGCGTGGTCGTGCGCTGACCGACCAGAGAATCAATGCCGGCAATCCAGAACGGGTAGCCTGGATTTTTCAAACCGTTCGGGTTCAGCCGGTATTCTTCGCGCTGAGGGAGCGACGCCATGACCGTCCGATTGTCAATCAGGCTTGGATCCCGGTTGATCTCCCCTGTTGGAATGCGTGCCTGGCTGGATTCGGGGGTCCCATCTCCGTCCTTGTCCACGGCCTCAACAAAGACCTTGGCCGGCATCGGCGCCATAGCCTTTCCGGGCAGCGGCAGCAATGCGGGAATCGGGACACCAGCAACAATCTCACCATCCGGAAGGGCGCGGGCGCCGCTGGCGGGCATTCCGCGGGACTGCGCGTAGGGTTCGGTGTGCAACTCATCCAGATCCGACGACGAGACCAGCTTTGTTCCCGACTCGAAAACATCATGGTTCCGCCAAAGCGCCCACATACCCTGCGCAAAGTGAGGATAGAAGTGGCAGTGATAGATGGCATCGCCAGCCGTATGGTTCCGGTTCCCTGATCCACCAAAGGCGATTTCGTAGGTGTAAGCCCCACCCGGCCCGATGGACTGTGCGTCCAGATAGTTCGAATTGTCATCGTCCGGGTTCGACAGCCACTGGTGGTTGTGCAGATGGAAGATATGGTGCTCCTTCGGCCCGGCATGCAGGTTCCGGAACTTCACAAAATCCCCAATATAAGAATGGCTCACATTGGACGGATCGGCAGGATATTTCGCATAGGTCGCGCGGATACTTTCATCGCGCTCACAATTCGGGTCCCCTGGCTGCGGGCTGCAATATTCGAGACCCGTATTCGCCGGCACATCAACCAGCATGGCGGGGTCGCCAATGGTGAAGGAAGACAGGAAGAATTCCTCGTAAGCACAGCTCAGGCAGTCGTGCATCGGGCCAACCCCGAGCCGGTTCGAGATAACCTCAGACCCAACACCCGCGGCGCCATAATTGATCATGAAATTGTCGCCCACGCCATGCAGCGTGTGCTCAAAAACCGGATCACCATACCAGTTCGGGAAGGCCTGGGCCGAAACGGATTCATCATGGAAAATCACGACAAACTCGCGGAAAGCCTCCAAACGGTTCGGAAGGGCCGGATTCCGCTTGCCCTGGGCCTCTAATGGATAGGTTTCGGCCGGGAAACTGCCATCGGCATTGGGGCCAACGATCATTGCGTTGATCTCATTATGCACGATTTTGGCGTTTCCGCCCTGCGCCTGCAGAATGCTCAGGATCGGCTTGCCAGCCTTACCCTCATCATCCCAGGGCGACCGGTCCGGATAAGTGGCCTCATAGTCAATGATCGGATGACCACTCGACGTCGTGCCGATCGTCGCCAGACGCATCTCCTCTTCGGTGACCTGGCTGCGATAATATTTCGCGCCGCGCGGCTCAACGACAACGGCACCAAACAGGCCATTGCCGATATTACCCCCGGCGCCTTCACCGCCAAATGTTGTGGCGTTGGAGACGACGAGGTACTCGCCCTCCGTCTCCGCATAGAAGGTGTAGGTCGCAGATTGGCCCGGCTGAACCAGGCTGTTCTCATTGCGCCCGACAAAGCTCGAGGAACTGCGGATGTCATCTGCCAGCGCAAGGCCCATCGGGGTAAAGCCTGCCGTCCGGTCTGTGACCTGATCATTGACCGTCAGAATGCGGGGGTTTGCATTGTTCTGATTGGCCTGTGAGCTCAGGAGGTTTTCAAAATTCACGCGGAGGCATTCGCCAACGTTCACGCGAAGCACCAGCGGACGAGGCCGCTTGTCGCTCCGGAGGCGGACCTGACCATAACGCAGGACCCCATCATCCACTTCAACCCCGTTTGAGCTGTAGGCCCGCACATCCTCGCGAAGCGCGAACATCATGCCGTTCACATTCTGGGCACCAAGGCGGTTAAACATCAGCGGCTGGTCGAGGGCGACAACATCCGCCTCCACTGTCCGCTCACACTGCTGCGCCTGCGCCGCGGAAAGCCCGCCTGCGATTGCGATACTTGTGGCCAAAAAGCCCCGAACTAGATGTTTGAACATAGGTACCCCCGAATCATATTACCTTACAGGCTAGGCCAACTCACAGTATTGGCCTATCACCCGAATGGGGAATAAATGATGTAAAATGGTTGATGTGATGTTAACTGTATTTGTTAAGGATTCATTAACCTTTTGGCCACGCTGTAATCAGAGCAGCTTAGCTCAGTCGTCGAAGTAAAACCCGCTTTTAACTTTGAACAGGCGGATCATATCGATGCTATCACCGCTCTTCAAATGCAGCCGCACATAAAGTGGAAGGTCGGGATATTCCAGCCATTGTGATTGCCAGGTCCGTTCCCCCGTCGCGACGCGATAGCCGAAATAGTCAAAGGCCGCGCTGTCGAGACAACCGATCAGGGCCCGGCGGTCAGACAGTTCCGGCTGACCCGCATTGCGAATGTCCGACCATTGCAGAACGAGGTCCTGCTGATCGTGGCAACTTCCGGACGGCTGAAGGCGCAGCGAGATCTTGGAAAACCCCCCGCGCCGGCCGGCGACATCAGCCCCGGACACGAAGGACACACTGTCCGGGGTGCCCCTGAACGTCATGACCTGAAAGGGCTGAAACGCATTGGGATGGGCGGTGTCCCGCACGAGGCCGTCGAGAACCTCGATCGCAACGCTGTTGGCCCGGGCGTTCTCACGCTCATGCGACCGCAGTGTGTATTGCAGGCCGGTTTTCAATGCCGCCGAGACGACAACGGTGATCATGGACAGAATGGTCATGGCCACAATGGTCTCGACCAGACTGAACCCGCTCTGGGTCGCCGGGCCGCAGCAATCTTCACAGTCAGGCGCCATCTTCATGCCTCCCCAATTCCCAGTCGAACCGAAGCGTATTGAGCCGATGGTCCTTGTTCCGAAGGTCGACCACCCGCGACCGCACCTCCCAGAGCCCCTGGCCAACCGGCTGAACGTCGAACTGCCAGGTCCAGCCATCGCTGAAACGGCCCTCATTGGGACCTCTTTGATAGGCTGAAAGCTCGGCCATGGACTGAACATGTTCGAGACGAACCTTGGCGAGACGCAGCGTGTCTGCCGCCGACATCGTTTTCGCTGCATAAGAAAATGACTGAAGGACGGCCACCAGACCAAAGGACAGCAATAAGAGCCCGATCAGGGTCTCGATCAGGGTGAATCCCGCTTCACTGCGACGCATTGGATAATCCCCCGCCATCACGCCACCGAGTCACACCCAGAAGCCAGTCAATCTCGAGGTGGCGAACCTGATCCCCGCGCTCGATCTCGAACGTTCCACCCGTGCTTCCCCCATCAGGAAAAAAGGCAATGCCGGGTCGCGCCAGATCGTCGTCATAGGTCAGCCTGACCCGAACGCTCTCGGGAATTTCAATCGCGCCGGCCAGAGCGTCACCCAAGCCCACCAGCTTTCTCTCAGGGTCAAAAACAACATGCGTGGCCTGCCCCGTTCTCAGCGCGCTCCCACGGGCATCTTCCATCATGGATTTCAGGTCCCGGGCGAAACGCTGTTCGTCCTTGGCCGGACTGGGCCTGAACATCGCCGACGTCGTGATCGCTGTGGCGGCCGATACCACCAGCAGCACGATCAGGACTTCCAGGAGCGAGAAGCCGGATTGAGATGGGGGCCGGGACATCACTGAAGTGCCAAATCGTTGATGCTGAGAATGGCGTTCAGGATGATCATCGCAATCGAGCCGATCATGATGCCCATGAAGAGGGTCAGCACCGGTGTCAGAACCACTGAATACCGGGCCAGTCTTTGTTCAAGTATATTCTCCAGTCCAATGGCGGAGTCCTCGAAAATCTGGGGCAGGGTTCCGGACTTTTCACCGACCGCGGCCAGCTGGCTGAGCAAGCCGGGCAGCAGGGGCTGCGCCGCGAGGGCATCTGAGAGGGACTGCCCATGACGGACGGCGGTCCTGACCTCTGCCACGGCGGCCTTCAGCGCAGCATTCGAAACGCCCTGCTCGACATGCTCGAGCGCGGTGATGACCGACACACCCGCGCTCTGCAGACTGGAGAGCGTGGACATAATTCTGGCGGCCTGGGAGTCACGCAGCGCGGAACCCACCAGAGGGAGCGTCAATAAGAAACGGTCAATGGGCGCCCGTCCGGCGCCGCTCTGATAAAAGGCCATTAGCCCACAACCGGCGAGCATCAGCGCAATCAGCGTGGTTAATCCGTATTGCGACACGAAGGATGACATGCCTACGAGCAACGCCATTTCGCCGGTGACCCGTCCGTCCTCAGTCTGGAGAACAGGCTGCAGGGCCGGGACCACCCAGAGCAGGATCATGATGACGGCCAGAACCGCAAAGCTCATCACAATGCCCGGATAGATCGTCGCGGTTCGAATGGCGCTGACAAATTTCATCTGCCGCTCTGTCATGTCGGCGACCTTGGCGAGGGCAGGCCCAACTTTTCCCGCGCTCTCGCCGGCCCGGATCAAAGACAGAGCCTGCGCCGGGAAGGTTTTTGGAAAACTCTCCAGCGACTCGGCCAGACCGTGGCCCTGACGGACCTGATCGTGCACATGGTTGGCGAGGGTCCCAAGAAGCTTGTCATCGGCCGTGTCTTTCAGGATCCGAAGCGCCTGATCGATCGGGATGTGGCGAGAACAGAGTGGCGCAAGCGCCGAACAGAACCGCTTCACGGCCTGGCTGGGCAGCCTTTTTCCTGCCCCCCCGGCTTTCTCTGCCGCAGACCGCCCGGCGCCAGCTTCCGTCAGCTCGAACACCATGAGGTCGAGAGCCTGCAGCCGACGCATGGCCTCGGCGCGGCTCTCCGCATCAATCACGGCGCGAACGGTCTTCCCGGTGGCCGACTGAGCAAGGTAAGAGAAGATCATTTGGAAACCCCCAGCCCGACGACCCGGACAATTTCTTCATAAGTGGTCACGCCCGCCACGGCCGCCCGAAGGCCAGACTGGCGAAGCGTCTCCATGCCCTCAGCCAAAGCGGTTTCGGACACCTCTGTCTCACTGGCGCCCTCAATGACCGCCCGCTGAACCGCGGGCGTTATGGGCAGGACCTCTGTGATACACAGACGGCCGCTATACCCTGTATTCCGGCACTTTGGGCATCCTGTCGGTGCCGAGATCCTGGCGACTGGCGTGGCGCCCAGTTCCCGGGCCAGCGTTTCGCGGACATGATGGGGCGTATCGCCCGCCACCTTGCAGGAGACACACAGGCGCCGGACCAGTCGCTGGGCAGTAATGGCCCGCAGCGAGCTGGCCAGAAGGTAACCTTCAACGCCCATCTCCAGAAGACGCGTGATCGTTCCAACCGCACTGTTGGTGTGCAGGGTAGAGAGAACCTGGTGCCCGGTCAGGGAGGCCTCAATGGCAATGGCCGCAGTTTCCAGGTCTCGGATCTCGCCAACCATGATGACATTGGGATCGTGCCGCAACATGGCCCGCAGCGATCGCGCGAAATCGAAGCCAATTTCCTGCTTCACAGGGACCTGCGTGACGCCGCTGATTTCGTATTCCACCGGATCTTCGATTGAAATGAACTTTCGCTCCGGCGTCGCCATTTCCTGAAGCGCCGCATAGAGCGTTGTGGTCTTCCCGCTCCCGGTCGGTCCGGTCACCAGAACGATCCCGTTGGGTTGACCCAGCGCAGTCCGCAGACGCTCGAGAGACGGTCCGCCGAGCCCCACCTCCGAAAGCGACCCGAATGTTTTTGACTGGTCCAGCAGCCTGAGGACCAGGCTTTCACCCGACAGGGTCGCAATGGTCGCGATCCGGATGTCGATATTCTTACCGCTGATCCGTGTCCGGATACGGCCGTCCTGAGGCATGCGGCGCTCGGCAATGTTCAGACCCGCTAGCAATTTCAGTCGCGATACAACCGCATCCGCCTTCGGCTGGTCCCCCATGGGCGGTGCAATCAGCTGACCATCCACCCGCAGTCTGACCAGCAAACCGTCAGTGGCGGGGTCGAGGTGAATATCGGAGGCGCCCCATTCGACCGCCAGCGCCATGAGCCGTTCCACCCAGTCAACCACTGGCGCGCCCGCGGCAAGATCCTGAAGTCGCTCAAGGTCGGCCTGATCTGTTGAACTGTCCAGAGCCACCGCTGCGTCAGCATCTGTCGCCTGACCGCGCGACTGCAACCAGGCCGTGAGATCATCGCGCGCCAGGAGGACACGCTGAAAATCCAGACCCGTCTTAAAGTGAAACGTCGCCCATGTTTCATCGTCAAACGGATCGCTCATGACCAGCAGGTTTTCGCCGGTTAGACCGATGACCGGAGCGACCAGCTTTGTTTTCAGGAAGTCAAGCGGGAAGTGGTCCAGAAACGCTGGCTCAGAGGGGAGATCGTCTTGTGTTATCTGGCGAAGCTGGAGGCAGGCGGCGGCCGTCTCCAGCATGTGCTCCTCAGAGCAGAGGCCAAGCTGTCTCATGACCCAGAGCAGAGGCTTCCCAGTTTCCTCAGAGCTGCGTTTCGCCCTGTCGAATTCAGCCGACGTCAACTGCCCGGACTGGATCAACGCTTGTCCGAACCGGTCAAGGTCCGTTTGAAAAGTACTGTGGTCCTGCAGCATGTCACAATCCGTGGTCTGTAAAAGTTGTCGATGGAGCCGGTAAAAGGGACTTTCACGCTCGGTTCCAGCGACTTCGCTGTACCGGCGAAACATTTTGACCCAGGGCGCGTCCTGAGGTTCACCAACGCTCACTTAGAAAAGTCACAAACCCAAACCAAGGGACATACAATGAGCACAGGACCCAATCCTCTTAAGTCTAAGCTTCAGCTGGTCTGGATAAACCTGCTGGACCTTGGCAGCGCCTGGATCAGCACGCTATCGACGACCAGCCCATCCTGGCTGAAGAGATTTTTTGTACACGAAAAGCCCACCGCCATCCTGCGGCCCACCACGGAAGGACTGGAACTGGTTGAGGCCGGCGGTTTCCGCCCACTGGAACCAGGCTCAAAGGAAACAGCCCGCCTTTCAAAGAGCCACCATATCGAAGTGGCCCTGCGCCCCGATCAGGTTTTTCAGCGACAGCGCTGGCTGCCCCTCGCCTCGAGCCGGCGCTGGCGCTCGACCCTCGATCTGGATTTCCAGAGCAATGCCCCCTTCTCCGCCAATGAAGTGATCAGCGACGTCCATCTGGTTGAGATTGCGCCGACCACCAAGCGTGGCCTCATCAAGCATGGTGTCTGTAAAGTGGAGACCGTGAAAGACGCTCTCGAAAAGTGTCGCGAGGTGGGAATTATCCCGAACAGGGTGGGCATTTTCGACACCGATACCGACAGCCTGCATTTCAATTTTCTACCACGAACGGCGTTTGGTCATTTCTCCAAAAAGGCGAATTGGACCAATATCGGCATGATGGGACTGATCATGGCTTTCGGCGTTTTCAGCACCACTGCCTATCTTAATCAGCTTTCAGGACACGAAGAAGACATGCAGGTCAGGGTCGCCGCCAGCAAGGCGCGGGCGCTTCCGGTTCTTCAGCAGCAGGAAGAAGCCATCAACCTAATCGAGGAAGACAAATTCCTGCGCGAACGGTTTTCCGATCGTCGGCGGTTTCTGAATGTCTACGAGGAGCTGACCCTGAGCCTTCCGCAAGGCACTCAGCTGGAGTCCCTGAACTACAATCCGGGCCTTGTTCGGATTACAGGCTACACGGACAATTCGGACACCATCATCGGCGATCTCGAAGCCGCGCAGCTGGTGGAACGGGCGGCATTCACAGCGCCGCTGCGCCGGAACACACAGCACAATCGCGATCATTTTCAGATCGAAGTCAGCCTGTCCAACACCTCTGAGCAAATCAAACTGACGGAGCTGGCTGGACGATGAGCTTCTATATTTCCCCCTCCATCAGACAGGATGTCCAGAAAGCCTGGGCAGGCCTGGCCGCCCTTGTCCTCATCATCGGGTCGACGCTCACATGGCTGGTGCTCCATAAGGGCACCACAACCAAGGCAAATCTGGCGCAACTGGAAGCCGACCTGATCAAGTGGACCTCGATTGAGCGTTCAGCAGATCTTGTGTCTGAAAACCTCGAAACAGCCAGCCAAAGCGGCTTACGTCACGTTGCCACCCTGTACGCGGAGTCCGAAACTCAGGCCGGATCACGGGTTCAGACGCTGATCCGCCGGGCCCTGGAGCGTGCCGGACTGGAAGTGAAAAGCCTTCAGGCTCTGGATCCTGTCGGGCATGAGGCCGTCAAGTCCATCGGCGTCAAAGTGGTTTTTGTGGCCCCTGTTGACGACCTCAACATTGCGCTGAGAGAACTTGGAAACACCACCCCCCGCCTGACCATTGATAAGGTCAACATCCGCCAGGTTTCCGGCAACCGCCGGGCCGCAGCGCGAAATGCGCCCCGGCAGCTCGAGATCAATGCAGATATCTACGCCTATGTGAGGGCCCTACCATGAGCAAAATAAGCGTATTACAGCCACAGACCGGCATTCTGGCCATCTGCGCCCTTGGCGTCGCCTATGCGGGCCTGAGCCTCTCTTCGCCAGCGGAATTTACCCTGCCGGAGGTCGCGCCGCACTTTGGCGGTTTACAGGCGGAGTTCGCCGCCCTGCCGGTTCGTCGGCCGCTCGCTGACCTGGAGGTTGAAACCCCCTTCGATACCGAGGCCGACCGCCAGAGGCGTCTTGCCGCTCAAACCGTCGCAGCGGATGTCACTGTGGCCGCAGACCCTGCAACACTGAGTGTGGCCGGCCTTATCGATAATGGCCGTGTCCGTAAGGTTCTGATCCAGAAAGACGGCGAGGAAACCGCTACCTGGATGTTAACGGGCGAAACAATTTTTGGATGGTCGGTTCAATCAATTACCAACCAAAGTGTGCGATTGGAGGCAGAAGGACAAGTCACAGAACTCTTCCTCTATCCAGAGTGAGAGATTGCCAAGGGGGATCCCACATGACCACGAGCTGGAAGGGCCATCGCGCATCTAAGTCACACATGTTTCTGGGGGCCGCGATCTGCGCCCTCGGCGTTTCAGGGTGCACACTCACCGATACGCAGACACAGTATCCGCGGTTGTCCGTCGAGATCCCACAAGACCATCCAGCGCCCTCCGTTAACCAACAGGAAGGTGCATATGACAACAGCCTGATGGGGGGATCCTCCGCATCAACGCCAGAGCCTTTTGCCTTCCGTGATGTTGCCAATTCCGGCTCCGGGGACATCGGGGACATGGTCAATAGCGCTCGCCCATCTCAAGCGACGATCA
>CAJXMY010000053.1 GCA_913056435.1 uncultured Hyphomonadaceae bacterium
ACTGGTGATTTCGGCCAGCAGGTTTCCCGGAGCGCCGGCGCCATGAACCCAGCCGAAGAAGCGGGGATGGGTGTTGCCAACGCCATAGGGCAGAAGCCCGGCCAGCGCGGCGGCCACCTGATCAGCGCCTTCCGGCGCAATCGGGACAGGATCGCTGAGCGCCGCCTTTAGCGCGTCGGGAACGGGCCGCCACACCGGTCCCTCCCGCGCCGTCCTCAGCCTGTCAACGGCGCGGTCGAGCAGGCGCCGCAGCGTCCCGGAAAAGCCCGTCCAGTCGACGGGGTCCAGCGACTCGGTTTCATCCTCATCAGGAAACGGGGGCAAGTGGGGTGTCATGACGTCTCCTCCCGGCCGGGTGGGCCGGGCTCGAATATGGGGCCGGGCTTAATCCTCTGGCACCAGCTGCGCCAGGACCGCCCCGTCACCGACCTGGTCTCCGGTCGCGGCGAACAGCTCGGCGATGACGCCATCTCGCGGCGCGCCCAGCGCATGTTCCATCTTCATGGCCTCCATGACGAGAACGGTGTCGCCCCGGCGAACGGCCTCTCCCGGTGCCACCGGCACGGCGATCACCTTGCCGGGCATCGGGGCCCGGATGGCATCGCCTCCGGCAAGCGCCTCCGCCTCCGCCTCATAATCGGGAACGGTGAGCAGGAAGGAATCGCCCCCGACCGTGACCGCAAACCGTCTTGGCGACAGCAGGGTCAGATAGGGGGCAGGTCCCGTGTCTGGCAGGGCGACCGGCTCATGCCAGTCGACCTCTTCGCGGTGTCCAACCGGCGCGCGTCGGCGCTTCGGACCGTTCAGCCGCCAGCCGTCCCGCTGGCCCCAGACAGCGCCCGGCTCCGACCTCATCTGGATCTGTGTCGCCGCCTGACGCGCCGCCTCGATATGCGCCTGCGGGACAGCGCTCAGCCCGGCGCCCTCCGCTTCAATCCAGTTGACGTGATGCTCGCCGCTGGCAAAGACCGGGCTGGACACACAGCGTTTCAGGAAACCGACATTGCCGGGGACACCGACCAGCTGGAGCCGCTCCAGGGCCGCGGTCAGCCGGGCGCAGGCGGTCTGCCGGTCGGGCCCGGACAGGATCAGCTTGGCCAGCATAGAATCGTAAAAGGCCGACACCCGGTCTCCGGCCTCGAAGCCCGTATCGAAACGGGCGAGCGGCCCTTCCTCATGGGGCAAAAGGCCAAAGGCCTCGATCAGACCGGCCCCGGGACGAAACCCGTCCTCCGGCGCCTCTGCACAGATCCGGGCCTCTATGGCATGGCCGTTGAGGCGGATCTCGTCCTGGCGCAGGGGCAAGCCCTCGCCGGCGGCCACGGCCAGCTGCCAGGCCACCAGATCAACCCCTGTCACGGCTTCCGTGACCGGGTGTTCCACCTGAAGCCGGGTGTTCATTTCGAGGAACCAGAAACTGTCCAGATCGAGGGGGCGGGATCCGTCGACAATGAACTCGACGGTGCCAGCCCCGCAATAGGCGACCTCCCGGGCCAGCCGGACGGCCGCCTCGCACATCGCCGCGCGGACCTCCGGCGGCATGTTGGGGGCCGGGGCCTCTTCGACAACTTTCTGCCGGCGACGCTGCAGGGAGCAGTCGCGTTCATAAAGATGCACCACGTCGCCCTGCCCGTCGCCGAACACCTGGACCTCGATATGGCGGGGCTGGGTGATCTGTTTTTCCAGCATGACCCGGCCGTCGCCAAACGCGGCCTCGGCCTCGCGGCAGGCGCTGTCCAAGGCGGCACCGAACGCCGTGCCGGTCTCCACCGCGCGGATTCCGCGTCCGCCTCCCCCGGCAACCGCTTTGATGAGCAGCGGATAGCCCAGAGAGTCCGCCTCGGCCCGCAGTTTGTCCCGGTCTTGTCCTTCCCCCCGATAGCCGGGCAGAACCGGGACACCGGCCGCCTCGGCAATGGCCTTGGCTTCATCCTTCAGCCCCATGGCCCGGATCGTCGCCGGCGTCGGGCCCACCCAGACCAGACCGGCCGTCATCACGGCCTCAGCAAAGGCGGCCGACTCCGACAGGAAGCCATAGCCCGGATGGATGGCCTCGGCGCCGGTGGCCTCAGCGGCCGCCAGCAGGGCCTGTATATCGAGATAGGAGTCAGCGGCCGCAGGCCCCCCGATGCGGACCGCCATGTCGGCGTCGCGAACATGTTTCGCCCCGGCATCGGCGTCAGAATAGACCGCGATGGACCGGATCCCCATCTGACGGGCGGTTCGGATGATGCGGCAGGCGATTTCGCCACGATTGGCGATCAGAAGGCTTGAAAACATCGTCTGCTCCTCAGTCATCCCCACCCATCGGCCCCGGCAACACCTTGTCGACAGTCCACATCCGAGACTATGCTGGCCCGGGGCAAAGAGAAAGGGTCAAGCACATGGTTTCCCGGACACAGAACAGTGGAATTTTCGGTCTTATCGGCGCCGTGATCGGGGGTCTGATGGGGTATCGTCAGGCCGTGGAGTCGGGCATCAGCCCGGTACAGGGCGCGCTGATCCTCGGGGCCTTCGGACTGATCGTCGGCAGCGCAGGCGGCTTCCTTCTGAGGACTTTGGGGTCTCTGATCCTGTACATCGTTCTGATGGCCGCGATCATTTACATCTTCCGGGAGCCCATGGAGGCGATGCTGGGCATTGACCCGACTTCCTCCTTCCAGACCCTGTTTGACGATGTGATGAAGGTGATGCCCTTCTAGTCAGCCCAGTCCGGCTTTCGCCGCTCCAGGAAAGCGGATAAACCCTCGCGCCCTTCGGAACTCACGCGGCGGGCCGCAATCCGTCTGGCTGTCTCGAGGCTCAGTGTTTCGCTGAAGGGTTCCCCTGCAAAGTCCAGTACCAGGGTTTTTGCATCCCGGATGGCCCCGGGAGCCGCCATCATGGCCAGCCCGGCAATATGCTCCTCCATGGCCGCCATCGCGTCCGCATCTTCGACAACGTATTGAACGAGCCCGATCCGTTCAGCAAAGGCGGCGTCAAAACGCTCCCCTGACACGAACAGGGCTTTGGCCCAGCGCGGGCCGATCGCCTGGATGACAAAGGGCGAAATGGTGGCCGGGGTCAGACCCAGCCGAACCTCTGAAAAGCTGAATCGGGTGGACTGCATGGCCACGGCAAGATCACACGCGGCCACCAGGCCAGCCCCACCGCCCATCGCCGCGCCCTGGACCAGCGCCAGTGTCATCTGGGGCAGTTCGGCGAGTTTCCGTAACATTTCCGCAAGGCGCAGGGCATCCTGCTCGTTCTCTGACCGTGTCCAGTCCTGTGCGGCTTTCATCCATTCCAGATCGGCACCTGCCGAAAAGCTGGGGCCATTGCCCCTCAGGATTACGAGGCGCAAAGTGTCCTGTTCTTCCAGCGTTTCGAGGGCATCGGTCAGCTCCTCAATCACCTCTCCATTGAAGGCATTGTGCTTGTCTGGCCGGTTCAGGCTCAAAATCGCGATGCCCTCCCGGGTCGCATCCAGCGTGATCGTTTCATAGTCAGCCATACAGTCCTCCAGGGTTCGGATGTCTACATGCGGAAGACCCCAAATCCGCGTTCTTCAAACGGAGCGTTGAGGGTCGCCGACAGTGCCAGCGCCAGGACACGCCGTGTATCTGCCGGGTCGATGATGCCGTCATCCCACAGCCTGGCCGTGGAATAGTAGGGTGAGCCTTCCTTGTCATAGAGATCGCGGATGGGTTGCTTGAACGCCGCTTCATCCTCCACTGACCAGGATCCGCCCTTGCGTTCGATGCCGTCGCGCCGGACTGTGGCCAGCACTGAGGCGGCCTGCTCGCCCCCCATCACCGAGATCCGCGCATTGGGCCACATGAACAGAAACCGAGGCGAGTAAGCCCGCCCGCACATGCCATAGTTCCCGGCGCCAAAGGAGCCGCCGGTGATCACGGTCAGCTTGGGCACACTGGCGGTCGCCACGGCCGTCACCATTTTCGCTCCATCCTTCGCGATCCCACCGGCCTCATATTTTGAACCGACCATAAATCCCGTGATGTTCTGCAAAAACAGCAGGGGTGTGCGGCGCTGATCGGCGAGCTCTATGAAATGGGCTGCTTTCTGGGCACTTTCGCTGAACAGGATCCCGTTATTGGCAAGGATTGCGATTGGCATGCCGCACAGCCGGGCAAAACCGCAGACCAGAGTCTCGCCATATAATTTCTTGAATTCATGGAACTCAGATCCGTCAACGAGCCGGGCGATCACCTCACGGGCGTCGTAGGGCTCGCGGGCATCCTGCGGGACGAGCCCATGCAGTTCGGCCGGATCGTATAAGGGATCGAGTGGCGTGCTCAGCCCCACCGTCTCGGGTCGCGGTCGATGCAAGGTCCGGACGATGGAGCGGGCGATGGCCAGGGCATGGTCATCACTGACGGCATAGTGGTCGGCGACCCCGGACTGCCTGGCGTGAATGTCTGCCCCCCCCAGATCTTCCGCCGAAATCTCTTCGCCGGTGGCCGCTTTGACCAGGGGAGGTCCACCGAGAAAGATCGTCCCCTGCCGGCGCACGATGATGGTTTCGTCCGACATCGCCGGGACATAGGCTCCGCCGGCGGTACAGCTCCCCATCACGGCCGCGATCTGGGGAATGCCCATCCGGCTCATCTGGGCCTGATTGTAGAAAATACGACCAAAATGCTCCCGGTCCGGGAAGACCTCCGACTGATGCGGCAGGTTTGCGCCCCCCGAATCGACCAGATAAAGACATGGCAGGTGGTTCTGGAGGGCGATCTCCTGGGCTCTGAGGTGTTTCTTGACCGAGACCGGGAAATACACCCCGCCCTTCACGGTGGCATCATTGCAGACAATCATGCACTCACGTCCTTCGACGCGGCCAATACCGGTGATCAGACCGGCCGCCGGGGCGTCATCCTCATACATGCCATGGGCCGCCAGAGCGCCCACTTCCAGAAAGGGCGTTCCGGGATCCAGCAAACGCTCCACGCGCTCCCGCGGCAGAAGCTTGCCGCGGCCCACATGTCGCTCCCGCGCCGCCGCCGGCCCGCCCAGCGCCGCTTTGCTGGTCTCCGCGCGAAGCGTGTCCAGCAGGGCCGACATCGCTTCGCGATTGGACACGAATTTCGGGCTTGTGACATCGAGTTCGGATTTCAGAACCGCCATGAGGGGTCTCCAGATGGGATGATCAAGACTTAACCCCCGATCCGGCGTCTGTCATCCTGTCCTGCATCTGTCCCCAAGATAAAATTGTGTCTTCCCCCAGTCCGTAATAGCATCTGCCATTGAAGGAGAAACGCTGACCCTCATGCCAATTTTTTCAGGACCGCGGGCGGACATTGTGCCCCCGCTATCTTCTGTGTCCTTCCTTGAAGACGTGCCCCAAAAGGCCCTGAAGGCTGCCGGGCGCGAGGCCAGATGGTATTCGGTGCCGGCCGGATGGCCGCTGTTCGAGGCGGGCGAGCAGGCCAGCTCCATTTTTTTCGTCTTGAGCGGCTCTTTCGGCGCCTTCCGGTCCATGCCCGACGGGCGCGATGAATTTGTGGGCCATATTCGGGCGGGCGAGCCTCTGGGTGAAATGGCTCTGTTTCAAGGCGGCGTGGATTTAGATGGAGACAGCATCCCCGACGACGCACAGCATTCTTCATCGGCCTATGCCCTTAAAGACTCTCAAGTGCTCGAACTGTCGCGGGCCGGGTTTGATCGCCTCGTCAAGGCCGAACCGGAACTTCTGACGACGATGATACGCCTCATCCTGTCCCGACTCCGGGACAGCCAGGAACTTACCCGCCGGTCAGATCCCAAAGTGTTCGCACTGGTGTCGACCTCCCCGTCTATTGACATCCAGCAAAGAGCAGAAGCCTTGCATCAGTCCCTAAGCCGGACTGGCATTCAGGTCCGGCTGGTGGATGCAAAGGATGGCGAAGCCAAGCCGGCAGAGTATTTTGACATGCTAGAAAGCCAGAATGACATCGTCATTCTGGTCTGCAGCCTCGCCGAGTCCGGCTGGAGCCGTCTTGCCATGCGACAGGCCGACCGGATATGGCTGGTCGCCCGGGCCGATGCGCGCCCTTCAAACCCCCTCTTTCCACCAGACACATCGCCGGCGCAAGCTCTCAAACTGGTCGATGTCTTACTGGTTAAAAGGCCAGGCTATCGTGAGGCCTCGCAGCCAGAAGACTGGCTGAACGCCTCCGGCGGTTCCCGCGTCTTTCACTGGAATACCATCGCGGGCCCTGAATGTGACCGCCTCGCCCGAGTCATGTCCGGGCAGTCCGTGGGACTTGTCCTGTCAGGAGGGGGCGCCCGCGCCTATGCCCACATAGGTGTCATCCGGGCCCTTAGAGAAAAAGGTATCCCGATCGATTTCACCGGCGGCGCCTCAATGGGTGCCGTCATTGCTGCCTGCGTTGCGATCGGGTGGGATGATGATGAGATTGATCGGCGGATCAGGCAGGCTTTCGTCGAAACAAATCCTTTAAATGACTGGACCCTGCCCGTCGTCTCCATGCTTCGGGGACGCCGGGTTGACAGGCGGCTGGCGCAGCATTTCGGCGACATTCAGATCAATAATATGGACCTGCCCTTTTTTGCCGTCTCGACCAATCTCAACACGGGTACGTCGCAAGTCCACCGACGCGGATTGCTCAGTAAGGCCCTGCGGGCCAGCATCTCCCTCCCGGGCATCTTGCCACCCGTGGTCGAGAATGGTGACGTCCTCGTCGATGGCGCGGTTCTCAACAACTTCCCGGCCGACATCATGCGCGACGTCCAAAGGGGGTTTATTATCGGCTCTGATGTCACCCGTGCCAGTCAGGGCCTTCGGTCTGAGGACTTCATCAATCCGCCCGGTTTCCTCGGGTGGGTTCTCAGGCACGGCTTTTCCAGCCCGCCACCCATTGCGGGACTTCTTATGCGCTCGGGAACCATCAGCCTCAACCCGAGAGCCGGTCGGGAGCTGGTTGATGTCCTCGTCCTGCCGGAAACCCAAGAGGTCGAATTACGGGATTGGAAGTCTTATGACACCTGCGTCACGGCTGGTTACGATGCGGCACAAAGAGCGCTGACCCATCTGCAGCCCGAGTCGCTTCCGACCGGACATTGAGCATTGTTAAGCAGTCAACCCGTCTCTCCGAAGAGTTCCCGACCAATGAGAAAACGTCGGATCTCGCTGGTTCCCGCCCCAATTTCGTAAAGCTTCGCGTCGCGGAGCAACCTTCCAGTGGGGTATTCATTAATGTAGCCGTTCCCGCCGAGCAGCTGAATCGCATCAAGGGCCAGCCGCGTCGCCGTCTCGGCAGCGTAGAGGATGGCCCCGGCCGCATCCTTGCGCGCGGTTTCACCGCGATCGCAAGCCTTGGCCACAGCGTAGACATATGCCTTGGCGGCGTTCATCTGGACGTACATGTCGGCGAGTTTGCCCTGAACAAGCTGGAATTCACCAATGGGCTTACCGAACTGTCGCCGGTCGTGGACATAAGGCAGCACCACATCCAAGCAGGCCTGCATGATTCCGGTAGGACCCGCTGCCAGAACGGCCCGTTCATAGTCCAGACCGCTCATCAGAACCTCGACACCGCGATTCAGTGGCCCCAGGACGTTCTCCTCCGGCACCGCGCAATTTTCGAAAACCAGCTCGCCGGTCTCAGACCCGCGCATACCGAGCTTGTCGAGCTTTTGGGCAACTGAAAATCCGTCCATCCCGCGTTCTATCAAAAACGCGGTGATGCCCCTCGATGCCTCGTCCGGCTCTGTCTTGGCGTAAACAATCAGGGTGTCTGCGTCCGGCGCATTGGTAATCCACATCTTGGATCCATTGAGAAGATAATGGTCACCCCTGCGCTCGGCACGCAGCTGCATCGAGACAACATCCGATCCGGCTCCACTCTCGCTCATGGCCAGCGCGCCCAAATGCTCACCAGAGATGAGCTTGCCGAGATAGCGGGTCTTCTGGTCGTCATTTCCCCATCGACGCAGCTGGTTCACACAGAGATTGGAATGCGCCCCGTACGACAGACCAACTGAGGCAGAGGCACGGGAAATTTCTTCCATGGCCACGCAATGTTCGAGATACCCGAGGCCGGTGCCGCCCCACTCTTCTTCCACAGTGATCCCCAGCAGGCCAAGCTCGCCCATTTTTGGCAAAAGTTGTCTCGGAAAACGATCCGTACGATCAATCTCTGCCGCGAGGGGGGCAATTTCATTCTGAGCAAATGCCCGAACACTGTCCCGAATCATATCTGCTGTTTCACCGAGGTCGAAATTCAGGCTTGGATAAATGTTCGAGATCATGCTGAGGGTCTAAACGAGGGACCCATAATCGCCAAGCCCCTACCGACGGGGAGGCTTCCGGCCATACCAGCTCAACGTCAGAGCGTAGGTCATCATAACCGCAACCAAGCCCCCGGATACATAGGCAAGAGCCGGACCATACTGGGTTGGAAAATCGGCCGCGGCCGAGGGATAACGGGCGAGCTGGATCGCCCCAAACAACCCGGCAAAGGCAAGTCCGAATCCGGCAAATGCGATCAGGACCAAACCGAGGACATCAGGTGTGAGCCAGGCAAGCGACTTTTCGGCCAGACGCCTGCTTTCCTCCACGGCTCGGGCAACCTCGATATCTGAAAGCGTCACTTCCTCAAGATCGTCGATTCGTTCGACCGCGTTGTCAGCGGGCCGGACCGGCTCGTCCAGCGTCTTGTGATCGACAGCTTCATCACCCTGCTGAGTCAGACGCGCGAGATCCGAAACAGCTCGAGTGATCGCCTCTGGGCTGATCTGATCTGCGGAACCGTCTGTCTCAGCGCCGAGTGTTCTGACCAGACGCCGTCCGCCCGAGGACGGATCAGGTACACCGGCCTGCTCAGGGCGCGATGACCGTCCCGACAATTCCGCTGGCGCCGGCGCTGCTCCACCGTGGCGGACAGGCCACTGCTGAGGTACCCGCCTCAGCTCTTCAATGTCACTTGTCGCCCTTACGGGCCGGTACAGGGCCGAAGCCGTTGCCGGCATATGGCCAGGGACTTTGAGAAAAAGAGCTTGCTCAGCGGCACGCCGTCTCGCGAGAGAGTCGAGGAGCCGCGTTTCCCCCGAGATGAGGCAGCCATTCCAGAGTCCCATCGCCCTGACCGCACCAAGCCGGTCTCCGGCATTGAGCAAGACAGCCACATCGGATGTCCGAAAGGTATCGGCGCCAAGATTGAAGGCAAAGCTGGCCAAGGCGTCGAATTCATTCTGATTGAGCGGCAGCAGGATCGTCTCGAGGATGACATCCTCAATCTCGATAAGGTCATACTCCTTGAGCAGTATATCGGCTTCAGCGCGGGTAAGACGGCCCGGCTGTTCTCCGAGGTGCACGTGGCCGTAGCCAATCAGCCACTTTGCCTCATCCAGCGCAAGCGGGTCAGGCCGGAATCCCTCAAAGGTCTTGATAAGATCAAGACCGGATGTGGATGTCCGCATATTGGCGACCATAGCCTGCTCCGCTTTGGGACATACCGCGCCCCAGATCGATGGAAGGATGCAAGTTCCACGCCGTCAGGCCTGCAGGCACTAAAGAAGGACCACAGAGGCGAGCCCAAGAAAACTGAAGAACGCCATCGTGTCCGTGAGCGTGAGAACAAATACAGACGACGCCACTGCAGGATCCGCGCCAATCCGCTTCAGGCTCAAGGGGACCAGAATGCCTGAAAGGCCTGCCCAGACGAAGCTGGCCAGCATGGCCACCCCGATGACCAGCGCCAGCAAAGTGCCGCCGAACCACAGCCAGGCAATCAGCCCCACGCCCACCGCGAATATCACACCATTTACAAGGCCTGTGAGCCCTTCGCGGACGACCGCCCGACGGGCTGCCGGACCATCCAGTTCCCTCTCGGCAATAGCCCGAACGGCCACTGCCAGCCCCTGGCTGCCTGCATTCCCAGCCAGAGCGGCAACCACAGGCATCAAAATCGCCAGCTGAACAAGCGAATTCAGGGCGTCTTCAAACAGAGCAATAATCGCTGAGGCGACAAAGGCCGTGACCAGATTAACGGCCAGCCATGGTGCGCGGGCGCGAACCGAGTCCAGAACGGTGTCTGAACCGTCCGCCGAAGATACATTGGACAGGGCGAGCAAGTCTTCGGTGTTTTCATCCTGAATCACATGGACCATATCGTCGACCGTAATCATCCCCACCAGTCGCCCTTCACCGTCGCTGACAGGAGCCGAAGCCAGAGAATATTTCTGGAACTGATAGGCGACCTCTTCCTGATCCATATTGACGCGAATGGCCGACTGAATATCGGTCATGATGTCTGCGAGACCGATGTCACGACGGGTGCGCAACAACTGGGACAGCAAGACATAACCCAAAGGTCGGTTCAGAGGGTCAACAACATAAATTTCGTAAAAGTCTGTTGGCAATTCGTCTGCATTATTCCGTGCAAAATCAATTGCTTGACCTACGGTCCAAAATTCAGGTGCCGCGAGGAACTCCCTTTGCATGAGGCGTCCGGCACTTTTCTCG
>CAJXMY010000054.1 GCA_913056435.1 uncultured Hyphomonadaceae bacterium
CTCGACAGGTCACACCACCCGAAACGGTGCGGCCTACGCAGCAGGTTTTACGTCCCCAAGTAAGACCAAGCCCTACAATCACTGACGTTAGGCCGATACGGCCCAGACTTAACCCTGACGTTCTCAGGACAATCAATACTTCACCATCTGAAGACGGCGTCGTTCTGATCGACCTGAAATTTAACAATGGTGAGTGGTCCGCTGGTCTCAGGGATATATTGCCTTGTGGTTCCCCCAGCAAACCTCCCCACTTCGGCGCGCCACAAAGTGCCATCTTCCTTAGCGGCGACGGAACCCGACCCGTAGCTCAGCGCCTGATTACCAACCCTCGACTCCCCATGATCGAGGACCCCAGAGAACCTCCAAAACTTTTAGAAGAGGTGTCCTTCACCGTGGCTGTTCCATACGGAAAAGGCGCCAGACGCGTCACCTTTATTGAGGATTTCGACGGCCAATTCAAAAGAGCTGATGACACCAAGGCCGGCATCAACCTCGATATCAGCGAGAGGGCGGCGCGCTTCGAAACGCGGCCTCCGGGAGAAAGGCCAGATTGCGTCCCCGTCTATCCCCGCTTTGGTCGAACAACAGGCCTGGTCACGCCTGATGTAAAAAATCTCTCATCGGCTGAGGTGTTGAGTAACCGATCACAGTTGATCCGCCAGGGCACTCGAGCTGGGGTGGCCCCGTCAGCTGTACGCGCCTTCGTCAGACGTTACCGCGGCCAACTCATAGAACGAGGGTTTAAGTCCGAGGATATAGACAGGCTCGTTCGGGATTATGAGACCGCCTATTCTAGATCACGCTAAGGGCCCAGAACCTGTCGATAATAATGACGCCCATCATGAGGACGAGCGGGGCTATAGGGGTATCTGCCTGAAAGTGTGTCGAGCCAGAATCTTCCCGTTCCCGCGCAGAAAGCAGATCAGCTATTGCTGTGCTCGATGGCATTGGATTGGACGTGACGCATTGTTCAGCCGTGTGTACCACAATGCCGCAACGCAATATCGTAGGAAAAGGTAATCGCTATGACTGACCTTACTTATTTACAGGCAAGTGCGCGCCGCGAAGACCTTTTGGCGGTCCTCGAACGAGATGCAGCTGTCATTGTTGAAGGCCTATTATCGCAGACACAACTGACGGCAATCAAACAAGAGTTGGCTCCGTATTTGGCCACCACATCAACTGGCAGAAACGATTTTTCGGGCTATGCAACAAAGCGCGTCGGCGCACTCATTGCGCGCTCACCCACCAGTAGAGAGCTTGCCCTGAATGACGTCGTCAACCACGCATGCGTTGACTTTCTGGGCCCGCATGGGGACGGATACCAGCTTCATTTCACGCAGGCGGTCAGCATCGGGCCAGGTGAAACCGCACAACAACTGCACCGCGACCGTGGCGTGTGGGGCGGAGCTATTCCTCGCCGTATCGAAACGCAGCTCAGTACGATTTGGGCGATCTCGGAGTTCACCAAAGAAAACGGCGCCACCCAGGTTGTTCCGGGGTCGCAGTCCTGGGAAAAAGACCGACGCCCTCAGCCGGATGAAATCGCATATGCTGAAATGGAGCCTGGCTCCGTGCTTATTTACTCAGGAACGGTCCTTCATGGCGGTGGCGAGAACCAGACCGATGACAGGCGATTGGGCGTCCTTATTCACTACACACTGAACTGGCTTCGTCAGGAAGAGAACCAGTACCTGTCCTGCCCAGTTGAAGTTGCAAGAACGCTGACACCCGAGCTCAGGGCGTTGATCGGATACTCGCAGGGTGGACCCGTGCTTGGGTTCTATTCCGCGCCTTTGGGGCCCGGCGAAAACGGGCCGGAACTCGCAGATCCGGAAACGCTATTTCGATAATCCAGTGTGACCGCCTGATCTGGGCAGAAAAAAGGAAGAAGGGGATGACGGAGCTAAGGGACCACGCAATTCCAGCATCAGTCTTGGTCGCCTCGTTTTTGGCAGAAGGTGTCGACTACGTCACGACGGTACCTGACTTTGTTCAAATTTCGCTGCACAGCGCATTGGTCGACCATGATGACGTTGATGTTGTTTTATGTGCCAATGAAAATCAGGCTCTTACATCAGCCTTCGGTTTGACGATCGGCGGAAAGACCCCTCTGGTGGTAATGCAGAATCAGGGGCTTCTGAACTGTCTGAACACGCTCCGCTCGGTTTCCCTTGATGCGGGGTTCCCGTTCGTACTTTGTGTCGGCCAATTTGGCAGGGAGTTTTCAACACTTGGCGTTGATCCAAATGCCTCCAGGCGAAACTGTGTCAACAAGGTGGAACCGGTTTTGGAGGCATTAGGCCTTCCCTACTGGCGATTGGAATCGGAGGCCGACTTAGGAAACGTCGCCGACGCGTTTTCGTCGGCCCGAAAACGACAGGGCACGTCGGTGCTCCTCGTCGGCGCCTACACCAGTTGGAATTGAGGAAGATATTATGCCCATGTCTTGTCTCGAGGCCTGCACGGCAATCGCCAAAGACCGTAGCGATGACATCATCGTCAGTACCATGACGGCAATGTTCGCGATCAGTCGGGTCTCACCGAGCCCGCTCAATATCTCGTCGGTGCCATTGATGGGTGGAGCGTCAGGTATTGGCCTCGGGCTGGCGCTCAGTCGACCTGATCGCCGTATCATCATTCTCGATGGAGATGCGAGCTTGCTGATGGAACTCGGATCGCTTGCAACGATTGCCGGTCAGGCTCCAGGGAAATTTCTGCATTTTGTGTTCAACAATAATCGTCAATTCTCTGGAACGGGAAATCTTGACCGGCCCGCCGGAGAGAGCTTCGACTTCGCGGCGAGTGCATTGGCAGCAGGATATGCGGGCGCCGTTCGGATTTCCACGCTGGATGAGTTGGAAAAAAACCTTCCTGAACTCCGACAGCGAAAAGGTCCGACGCTTGTTGAACTCAAAATTAAATCAGGACAACCAAGAGGGCCGGATACCCCGCAGCCAGATATTCCAGACTTACAATTCCAGCGTATGGGAAACGAGGCCAGACAACTTCAGGCGGCTTTGATCTGAGTACGAGCCCATCAACCTTTGTATTGCCCCCGCCTTTATCTGCCAGTTCGAGCAGCAGCCCATCGACGACAAGTGACGTTTTCGTTTAACGTGCCCTATGGCCGGACTGCTGTCCGGTAGATACCGCCTCGCCCAAAGAACGCTCGAAAGGGGCTTTGGCGGCCTCATCTGGTCCACTTTCCGACGCACCGTCTGGGCCAGGCCGAGACTCCTCTCAAGCCACTGTTTTTATGTGCCTTTATAACATTCGGCCGCCACAAGCAGGCAACAAAACCCTTTGGGTAAACATTGGGTAGAATTGAAGAAAGAGGCACGCCCGATAATGCCAATTGCCGCACTCAAAACGCAGACCTGAGCAATTTCCCGGGGGCGCCAAAACTAACACAGACATAGGTGAGGAGGAAAAGCGCCGCAGGCGCCCTCCCAGGATGAGGAGGTCATGACACAGGCTCGGGCAGAACGATACAGGTTTCTCTGAAATGGCGAACAGGGCCGCGGACCAGCATAGCCCTTCGCAAGAGATTATCCTGATGACGAGCCTTCGACAAAACCGCGGTTGGCACTAGGCTGGAACTGGGGATGGTATCGGATCTTCTCCCTCACGCCGCACAGGAGCCCCCTCATGGACCTTTCATCGCGCATACCCGGACATCAATCGGTTTCCCTGGATCCGGAGGACTGGGAGGAGACAAGGACCACCGCCCACCGCATGGTGGACGACATGATCGATTATCTGAGCTCGGTCCGGTCCAGACCCGCTTGGCAAACCGTGCCTCCTGAGGTCCGGGAAGCGCTAGCTCAGGACCTTCCGAGACAGGGCACCTCACTGGCATCGGTTTATGACGAGTTCAGGGACACCATACTCCCCTATCCGACGGGTAATTTGCATCCCGGCTTTTTTGGCTGGGTCATGGGGACCGGAACCTTCACGGGTGCGATGGCAGATGCCCTCGCCGCGACCATGAATGCCCATGTTGCCGGCTATGATCAGTCCGCCAGCATCGTCGAGCGCCAGGTAATCGAATGGCTTTCCGAACTCGTCGGATTTCCGAGAACCTCTTCCGGCCTGCTCGTGTCCGGCGGCACCATGGCCAACCTGAACGGCGTCGCCGTGGCCCGACAAGAGAAAGCCGGCTTTGACATTCGGACACATGGCCTGCAGGCGGACGGCGCGCCGCGTCTGCGGCTTTACGGAAGTGCCGAGACCCATAGCTGGATTTATAAGGCGTGCGAGCTAATGGGCATGGGACGGGATGCTTTCAGGGCAGTTCCGGTAAACAGCGAATTCCAGATCGATGTCGAGGCCTGTCGCCACATGATCGAGGCCGACAGGGAGGCCGGCGACAGACCATTTTGTCTCCTTGGAACGGTCGGGTCAGTCAATACAGGAGCGATCGACGACCTGCACGCCTTGAGACAGCTCGCCGACGAGTTCGGCCTGTGGCTTCATCTTGACGGGGCGTTTGGCGCTCTTGCCGCGTGGAGCCCGGAAACGAAACACCTTGTCGATGGACAGGAGCTTGCCGATTCCATAGCCTTCGATCTGCATAAATGGGGCTATATGCCTTACGATGTGGGCTGCATTCTGACCCGGCACTCCAGCGCTCAGGATCAGACCTTTGGCCAGAAGGCCTCCTATCTCTCACCCATGAGCCGCGGTCTGGCAGTTGGGATGACCTATTTTGCGGATAAAGGCCTGCAGCTCACGCGGAGCTTCCGGGCGCTGAAAGTCTGGATGTCGCTAAAGGAACAGGGCGTTGATCGCATCGGGCATGCGATTTCCAGAAATGTTGAGCAAGCCCGGTATCTGGAGCAGTTGATCCTGGCCCATCCCGATCTGGAAACACTGGCGCCGGTCTCACTCAACGCGGTCTGTTACAGGGTGGTGAGGCCTGGCTGGCAGGAGGAGGCCCTCGCCAGCCTGAATGAGGAGGTGCTCCTGCGCATTCAGGAAAGCGGCTCTGCGGTCCCCTCGCACACTTATCTCCATGGCCGGTTTGCGATCCGGGTTTGCATCACCAACCACCGCACGCAACTGACCGATCTCGACAGGCTTGTCTCAGACACGGTCCGCCATGCCCATGACGCCGCAGCGGCCCTTGGTCTCTGATCAAGAGGAGATCTCATCGAGCGCCCCGGATCGGACCGATCAGGCCAGCGCCGCGGCGCGCTGCGATGACTGCTCCTGAGGGTGACATTCGGTGACCGAGCTGACTGGGGTGCAATACACAGAATGCAGGAGGAGCACTTGTCGGGAATTGATCCTAAAATGGTCAGTCCGGCTAAAAAGTCTCGCAGGTCCCCACATGCAGGGAGCTGTTATCCTCGTCGTTCAGGACGTAGCCAAACGGTGATCCGTTATAATATTCGAAGCGCTTCAAATCAGTGATGACGGTACTGGCCCTGTTGAAGACGGGCCCACCGAACCCCCTTTCGGAAAAGGATGACCGGACCGTCTCCGGGTCACCAAATATTTGGGGACAGATGTAGTAGGTATCCTCTTTTGAGCATGCGAAATGCTGGTAGTAACCCTCTCTCGATAACACCATTTCGTGCAGGGAATAATCAACACCTCGCTCGGATCTTCGTATTTTGTCCCCGGTGAATTTCATCCTGAAGCGCAGATCTTCAAAACTGAGTGTTTGCCATGTGTCGATTTGATCGGACTTACTGATCCCGATAGCCGTCTCCGACGTGCAATAGTAAACTTCCTCTTCTGCAGCCGCCGAAACCGCAGCAGCGACGCCGGTAGCGAGCGAGAGAATCGCAACTTTGAACTTCATCTGGTGTCCCCTTTCAACACGCCCAAATTAAAGCGAGTACCGCCGTGGGACGCAAGAGGGCCTTCACCCGACCTCAGGGGTCCGGGACCTTTGGCAAGACCAATGAACCCTTTGAACCGGGTCCAGCCTCGGTGTCGGCTGGCCCCGATGCCTGCATGATCCCCAGCACGAGGTTAAATCAGCTCTTGCTGCGCCTGTCAGATTGGGGAGCCGCCACGCCCTTGCCACAAATATAAATCAGAGTCTTAACTCGGGGGCGTTTTTTCGGGGAGTTGAGAGATGACTTATCAGATACTGACCAGCCTATGTGCTCTTATGATCGTGGTGGCCTGCCAGCCAACTTCCGTTGATGCGCCTGTTGTCGGGGGACCCTGCACCTACGAGACCGCCACCCTGCAGGGGACAGTGGCCTCGGTCGGTGATGAAGGATTGCTCGTCAGCACCGCCAACAGAGAGATTATCGTACCGCAGGACTATATCGGGGAGATTCCCGAAGTGGGAGAAGGTGTCACCGTTGTGGTTAAACAAATCACCAAGGGCACTTGCACACCCATGATCTATTCCCTGCAAAGGCGCCCTTAGGATCAGCTCTTCAGAGGACAAAAAGCAAAGCCCCTATCCAAGGCGCTTAACAGCTTCATGCAATGCCTGAAGAAACGCCGACCGGTTCCGTGCGTTAAAAGGAACAGCACCGCCAGTCCACTCCCCGGACCCGCGTAACTGGTCCAGCAAGGCCCGGTTCGCCACAGCTGCTCCGATCATGTCGACAGTAAAAGCATTTCCTCTGGGCGAGAGAACCGTCGCCCCATGCTTCAGACACCGCTCCGCAAGAAGGATATCTGCGGTAACGACAACGCTGTGCGAGCCAGCGCGCTCCGCAATATAATCGTCTGCGACATCCGGCCCGGCGTCGACCACGATGAGTTGGATGTCAGGCGAGGCCGGCACGCGCATAAACCTGTTGGAGACAACAAACACTTTTACGCCATGGCGCAGCCCAACTCTATAGGTTTCATCCTTCACCGGACAAGCATCGGCATCTACAAAAATCGCACGCGTCATCCGACGGTATGTACCCAAAACCGACCGGGTCGAGAACCGGTCAAGTGAACACCGCTCAGGCAGAGATCAGACCAGAGGTTTGTATCCTTCAGCTCATGGCAAGACGGAATTAAAGGATTTCCGCCCACCGAATGGCCCTAGGCTGTTTATTCTCTCGGCCCGCCAGGGTAGCCGGGCTCAAGGATAGAGATAAAGGGCTCCCCGGGAGGCACGATGAAGGTGTCAATGAGGACGGCATCCTCACTTCCGAGGTTAACCGCGCTCATCGGAACATTGGGGGGCATGTAGTAGCATGACCCTGCCTCAAAAAGCGCCGGCTGCCGTCCCTCAACAAAATCGGTGATCGCGCCACTGAGCACGCAGGTGTGACCGCCATATTTATGGACATGGATACCAATCCTTGTGCCCGCTTCGCGAACACCCCGGGTGACCAACAAACGATTGCCGTCGGCGTCGATGGTATCCAGCATCGTGGTCACATTTTGCAAAGGTTTGAGTTCGCCCGGCAGACCGTAACCATTGATGAGCTCCACCACACCTCCTGAGCGCTCTGCAACCCCGTTCTGTGCCGTCGCCGCAAGGGCTATTGCTGCCAACACCAATCTATACATGCCGCACCCCTTTGATCGCTTTCATGTCATCGTAACATCCTGACACGCCATAAAGTCTGAGGTCAATCGACGCGCCATCGCGCGCCTCTCCTCGAGCGTTATAGCGGATCTGTCTCAAGGCCGTCAGGCGGAAACGCAACGCCCTGATCAGGAAAGCTCCCGCTGGAAAAGAGCCAGCATACGCCCCCACGCCCGATCTGCTTGCTCCGGATTATGCGCGCGGGAGTCGGTTGGGACCCACCCATGCATCGCGTCGTCATAAACCTCAATCTCAGCAGGCACTCCGGCCATCTCGAAGGACTCTCTCAAGACACTCAGGACCTCTGGCTCCCGAACGTGATCATTCTCGGCGATGGCAATTAAAACACCGCCTTGTATCTTGCTCGCCACAAGGTGAGGGCTGTCATCGGAGCCGCTCACCAGCCCTCCGCCATGAAACGAAACAGCCGCCCTGATCCTGTTGGGGCGGGCTGCCGCGGCTTGTAGCGTCCAGGATCCGGTCATACAGAACCCGATAGCGCCTATCCCGCGTTTCAGATCAACAGCGGGTTGCCTGTCGAGCCAAGCTACGAGAGATCTGGCATCAGCCACTACCGTCGCGGGGGACAGCAACTGATAATGTGGCCCAACAAGCGCCCGGCCACCGGGCTCGCGAATGGTCATCCCCTCAGGAAACAGCCGGCCGCCATGCGAGCGGTAATACGGATTGGCTGCAAGAACAGAGTAACCTGAACCAGCGAGCCGGCGTGCCATGTCAAAGAAGGCCGGACGGACGCCATGAATGTCCGGCCACATGATAACGGCCGCATGTGCTCCCTCCGCCGGGGAGACAAAAAGCCCATCCAGATCACCATCGGGCGTCGGAATGAACACCTCCCTTTCGATCAGGTTACTTGGCTCCCGATCCGGACCGGCACCGGCCGGTGGGAACAAAGCCGAAGCCGCAAGTGTCACATAGGCCCCCTTGGTAAATCCACGTCGGGTCATCGCCTTGCGTTCCAGATACTTGTCCAATTCGCGCTCGGTGGTTTCATCACACATGGCAGTGGCCTCCATAGGCTAAAACGTCATCCCGGAAGGGACATGGTGTTTACTCTTTGCGTTCCACGACGCGAAGTCTGGCGACGTGACATCAGACAAACATAGCCAGAAACCGTTTATAACCCCGAAGTAAAGCCTCTTTCCAGAAAACCGTAGTCGGCCTAGTCTTGGCGTCCATGCTAAAACAAGTAATATACCGAACTATCCCAATTTCATCTCAGGCAAAGGATCGAGGCATATGAAAAATCTGAAGAAGGTTACAGCTTGTTTTTTATTTTCCGTTGCGATGACGGGCGTCGGATCGTTCGTGCACGCGCAGGAACTCGATTATAGCGCGGACTCTAATTTCGGCAGCAAATCCTTGTCGTCAGGTTTTTTGCCGGATCCATACACGGTCAATATTACCTCGGGCGGAAATGTCGATTTATCGAAAGCGATCAAAGGGGCGGACTGCAAGGGTTACGCAACATCGAACCCTGACTACAAGCTGCAGTGGGGACAAGATGACCCCGGCTTGCTGAAGATTTGGGTCGAGTCTGATGAAGATACGACACTGGTCATCAATGACTCATACGGGAACTGGCACTGTGACGATGACAGCTTCGGTGATCTCAATCCTATGGTCGAATTGGACGCCGCAGGCGATGGCCGCTACGATATCTGGGTTGGCAGCTATGAAGCGAACTCGAACCACTCCTCTGTGCTCCACATCAGCGAGCTCAGCAATGTGAGCTCTTCAAGTTCAGGTTCCCTAGACTACAGCGCCGATTCGAATTTTGGGAGCGTCTCTCTCGCAGCAGGTTTTTGGCCGGACCCGCACACCGTCAGCATCACCTCGGGCGGCAACGTAGACCTCTCTGAGGCGGTCCCCGGAGAGGATTGCGCGGGCTACGCCACATCGAATCCGGACTTCAAACTGCGATGGGAGCAGGATGACCCGGGGCTCCTTAAAATCTGGGTCGAGTCAAACGAAGACACGACGCTTGTCATCAATGACTCGAACGGAAACTGGCATTGCGATGATGACAGCTATGGCGATCTCAATCCTGTCGTTGAGCTGAATGCTGCAGGAGACGGACGTTTCGACATCTGGGTCGGCAGTTATGAAGCCAATTCGAATTACTCATCCACGCTCTACATTAGCGAGTTCGAATAGGATAAGCCAACGGGTGACCAAGAGGGCTTTGATCGGCCCTGACCGACATGCTCCCATAGCAAAGTCGGGAAAGGGCAGACCATTTTGGTCTGCCCTTTCTTTTCTAAAGGTGCGATATTCGATCCCGCATGCCCAATCGAATTAGCCCGCCTGAACACTCGCAATCCATTCATCGACACGCCGTTCAAGGATCGCGAGCGGCAATGCCCCTCCACCAAGAATTGTATCATGAAAGGCGCGGATATCGAAGGCCTCACCAAGGTCAGCCTCAGCCTTTCGGCGCAAATCCTGAATCTTCAGCATGCCAACCTTATAGCTGGTCGCCTGCCCCGGAATGACGAGATAACGGCGAACTTCGGAGCGTGCCTGAGCCTCGGTTATGGCGGAATTACTCATGAAATACTGGACCGCCTCTTCTTCGCTCCAGCCCTTGGCATGAAGTCCCGTATCCACAACCAGCCGGATGGCACGCCACATTTCAGACCCTGCGCGCCCAAAGCGCGACAGGGGGTCCTGATAAGTCCCTGGCATCTCAATCGCCAGCCACTCTGAATACAGCCCCCACCCTTCACTGTAGGCGGTGACACCTGCCTGAGTTCGGAAAGTGGGAACGGCCTCCAGCTCCTGCTGGATGGCAATCTGCATATGATGCCCTGGTAACCCCTCGTGGTAGGCGATCACCTCGAGCTCACGCTTCGGCATCGCCGTCATGTCCGACAAATGCGCATAGTAGACACCGGGCCGGGAACCATCTGGTGTCGACGGGAAGTAATGCTGGG
>CAJXMY010000055.1 GCA_913056435.1 uncultured Hyphomonadaceae bacterium
CCCGTCCAGTGTATCCATGGCTTCAACAATCGCCCGCTCAGACGCATTCGGACTGAACGTGTTGAACAGGATATATCCATAACGACGGCCACCGGTCTCGATGACGCGGACCCGGTTCACGGGGTCGTCGACCAGCGAGGCCGATGTCATCGTGATTTGACGTGTCTCCGTGGCCCCGGGGTCTCGCACCAGAAAGGTATGGACCTCCCCCGCCGTTGCCGGGAACAGGCCGCCATTCAAGGCGTCGACATCGGCACCATCGACCACGGGTTCGCCGTCAACCTCCAGAATTTCCGTCCCGCGCACCAAATTTGGCGTTCCAAGCGGGGCTTCTGTTGCCGGCGTCCCAGCTTCGGTAAAGCGCACCCGGATATCCCTTGGCGGGCTGCCGGACAGGATGGCGAAGCTGGCGCCGTATTTCGCCGAAGGCGCATTGTTTCGCCGCTCCAGGAAATCCGTTGTCAGCTCGCTGAAATGAAAGTCATCCTTATCGGTGCCCGACGGGGTCACCGCCTCGGTTTTCAGAACATCGAAATACGCAATGCGGTCGCTGAAGCCAGCCGGGTCACGATCGACAACCTCACGATTCCACAGATAGGTCTCATGGGTCCAGCTGCGAAGCCAGAACAGCTCCTCAGCGAGGCTTCCCTCCAGATCGGGGAAGGCATTTCCCTCAATGTCCACACCGGAGCGCGGAACCTCGCATCGATTGGCAAAACCGGTGGCCGCGTCGAACACGCCTTCAGTCCACTGGGGCCCGCCTCCCGAAGGCGGAGGGGGTGGGGGTGGAGGTGAGGGCGTGACACTGCCGCCGCCGCCCCCGCCACAGGCCGCGACCCCGGCGAGGGACAGCCCAAGAAACACCCCACCAAGCATGGACCGGACGCGCCCAGCCCTTCGAGGGCGGGCCATCCTCTCTCGATCCGTCTTCATGTGGTACCTCATCAGCCGCCCCCCAGTTTCCTCAGCGCCCTAAAATGCGCCAGATGGGCCCCGAGTCCAGTGCCAACTTCGCCGGCTCCCACCCGGTGGTGCCTTCACCTTCCCGGCGAAACATCTGGACAGGCCGATTGGACCGGTTCTAACACAATGACCCATGATCGGGCGTTTCATTATCTCTCATCGTCTCTGGCTGCTTTTCGCCATCGTCGCGGCGCTGACGGCCAGTTTCGGCCTGATTGAGAGCCGGGGGAACTTCGTCCTGCTGGACCGCCTGTCTGACCCTGCCGCCGTGCGAGAAACGCTGGCCGCCTACACCGATCAACAGGTTATGGCCCATATCTGGACAACGGCCGTCCTCGATGTCGCCTATCCCCTCGCCTATGGCACGCTGTTTGCGCTGCTTCCAATGACCCTGTTTCCACGCGGGGCCCAATGGCTTGCCCTGCCGGCGCTTCTGGTGGTGCTGGCGGATCTGGCCGAGGGCGGGGTCCAGCTTGCCGCCCTGATGGGTCAGACCCAGTTCATCGGGCTTAAAGCGTGGCTGACACCATTCAAATTCGGCCTCTTCGGGCTCTCTGCGGTGATCGCCCTCGCCGCGGCCTGTTATGCCCTGTATCGCCCGGCCGCGCGCAACACCGCTTAGACCACAGACATGCCGGGGCGCCGCTCTCGCCTTTCCGCCCGGACGGTCTAAACTGTCCAAAAAGGAATCACGCCATGTCCGTCTACCTGATCGTCAGCGCCGTCGCGCTCCTCTTCTGTGCCCTGCTTGGCCTCGGAAGCCTGCTCTCGCCGGGATGGGCAGCTGGCGTGGTGCGGCTGCAGGCCGACCCGGACCCGGAGCGGCCCGGCGGCTTCTCCGAATTCAGGGCCACCTATGGCGGCCTGCTGCTCATGCTTCATGCCACGGCCCTGATTGTGCTGGTTCAGCCGGAACTGGGTCTGGACTACAAGGTCTTTACCATCTTTCCCCTGGCCGCCGCCTGGTTCGGGGCCGGCCTCGGCCGCACGGCCTCCCTGCTGCTCGACCAGTCGACCAATCGGGCCCCGGGGCTCATCCCGGTCTGGATCCCGCTCGAACTGGTCCTCGGCCTTGCCATTGGCGCGCCAATCCTGCAATTGGGCGCGGGCTGAACGCCGCGAGGACAGCAAGATGACGGACCGTCGGGAGACGCCCCGAAAGACCAAGCGCCCCTCGGGACGCACGCGCCGCCCCGGCCCCGGGACGGCCTCACGTTCCAAGGCCCGTGGCCAGGGTGAGGGCCAAAACGCCTGGGAAGCCGGGGAACGGATTGCCAAATATCTCGCGCGCGCCGGTGTGGCCTCACGCCGAGAGGTGGCAGCGATGATTGCCCGTCGGGAAGTTCGGGTGGATGGCTATGTCCTGACGAGCCCGGCATTCAAGGTCACCGGCCGCGAAGACATTCGGGTTCGAGGGGACCGGGTGACCGCACCTGAGGCGGTGCGGGTCTGGCGGTACCATAAGCCGTCCGGCCTGATCACCACCACGCAGGACCCGGAAGGCCGGCGAACCATCTTCGATGAGCTGCCCAAATCACTGCCGCGAACCATAACCATTGGCCGCCTCGACCTGACGACAGAGGGTCTGCTCCTTCTGACCAATTCGGGCGAACTGGCCCGGGCTCTCGAACTCCCCCAGGCTGGGTTTCAGCGCCAATACCGGGCCCGGGCCCACGGGCACATCAACCAGGCCGATCTCGACACGCTGAAATCGGGTGTGCGTCTGGAGGATGGCACGCGCTACACCTCGATCGACGCAACACTCGAGCGCGAAACCGGGACGAACAACTGGATCAATGTCGAGCTGAGCGAGGGCAAGAACCGCGAGGTCCGCAAGGCGCTCGAACATGTCGGGCTCAAAGTCAACCGCTTGATCCGCACCGCCTATGGCCCCTTCGAGCTGGGCGATCTGCGCCCGGGCGTTGTGGAAGAGATACCCGCCCCCACCCTCATAAAGGCACTGTCCGGGCGGGTCCCGCAGGCGTGCCTGCCCCAACAACACACCGCGCGCGGGGCCCCCAGATCACCGAGCAATCCTCCCCCGGGGTCACGCCTTCACAGGCCGAAGCGGTAGTCTAGATTGGCCGGAAGACCGCAACAGGACGACCCGAACCATGACAGCTCCCCTTGCCACCCCTCCCGAAACCAAGCTTGATCCCAATAGGGTCATGTCTCCCGCCGCCGCGGCGGTGGCCGACCAGATTGTTGATCCTGCCGTCTATGCGGATCAGGCGCGCCTCGATGACGCCTTTGCCCGCCTGCGCCGCGAGGATCCGGTGGCCTGGTGTGAACCGCAGAACTTTCGGCCATTCTGGGCGCTGACCAAGCATGCGGATATCATGGAAGTCTCCCGCCAGAACACCCTCTTCACGAACGGGGAGCGGGAGATGCTCTCGCTGAAAGATATTGAACGTCAGGTCTATGCCGACCTCGGCGGTCCCCACCTTCTGAAAACCCTGGTCCAGCTGGACGACCCCCTCCACTACAAACTGCGCCATCTGACGCAGGAATGGTTCATGCCTCAGAATGTCAAACAGCGCAGCGAGGCTGTCCAGGCCATCGCCCGCGAGTTTGTCGACCGCATGGAAGACATGGGCGGCGCCTGCGACTTCCAGCAGGATATTGCCCTGCATTACCCGCTGCGTGTGATCATGCAGATCCTCGGCGTGCCCGAAGCCGATGAACCCATGATGCTCAAACTCACCCAGGAGATCTTCGGTGCGGCCGATGAGGACCTGATGCGGGACAAATCCCTCATCCAGTCGGAGGATAGCGCGGCCGGGGTCGAGTCGATCCAGCAGACCCTCGCCGCCTTCTTCATGTATTTCAGCAACATCACCAAGGACCGCCGCCAGACGCCACGTGATGACGTTTCCACGGTGATCGCCAACGGTCAGATTGATGGGGCTCCGATCGGGGACCTCGAGGCGATGAGTTATTATGTCATCGTGGCCGCCGCGGGGCATGACACCACCAGCGCATCGACCGGCGGCGGTGTCCTCGCCATGCTGCAATCGCCTGATCAGCTCTCAAAGATGATGGGCGATCCAAAAGGCCTGTCAAAGACCGCGGTCGACGAAGCCATTCGCTGGACCACGCCGGTCAAGCATTTCATGCGGACGGCGCAGGCAGATTACGAGCTGCGGGGCCGCACGGTCCTGGAGGGAGAAAGCCTGCTGCTGTGCTATCCCTCCGCCAACCGGGACGAAGACGTGTTCGAGGCACCTTATGAGTTTCGGGTCGATCGCAGTCCCAACAGGATCGCGTCCTTCGGGTATGGCGGCCATATGTGTCTGGGCATGCATCTGGCTCGCCTTGAAATGCAGGCGCTCTATGAGGAGCTGTTCTCCCGCATCAAGACCATAGAGCTTGATGGCGCGCCAAGTTTTATCAAGGCCAATTTTGTTGGTGGCCCCAAATCTATCCCGGTACGCTACCGCTTCTGAACACAGGACATCCCCAATGGCTTTGCAGAATGTCACCGAGACCTATCAGGTCGAACGCGGGCCGGCCCCGCCGAGTCACGCCCCTATTCACACCCTGACGCCCCCGGTCAATCTTTCCGATCCCGAGGTCTTCTCCCGTCATGGCGGTTACACTTTCGAAGCCTTCCGGAAAATGCGCGAGGAGGCCCCGATCATGTGGCATCCCGAGGAGCTGGGCCGTGGTTTCTGGGCCCTGTCGGCCTATGAACTGGTCAAGCAGGTCGAGCTGGATCCCGTCCGCTTCTCCTCGCAAAAGGGTGGGATCCTGATGAATTACGGCATGGAAGGCGTCCCGCGACATCCCCTTCTGCATGCCTCTTCGCTGAACTCTCTGATCAATCTTGACCGGCCCTTCCATACCCCCCTTCGCATGGAGCACATGCAATTCTTCCGGGCCAATTATGTCGCGGATTTGCGCAAGAAGGTCGACCGGTATGTGAATGAGCGCCTCGATCTGATGCAGGCACAGGGTCCGGTTGTGGATATGGTGGCGCTGCTCTCCGCTGAACTGCCCCTGTTCACCCTGTGCGAGATTCTCGGCGTTCCGGAGGCCGATCGACCGAAACTGGTGCACTGGATGCACTTTCTGGAAACCTCCCAATATCAGGCTCAGCAGGAAGGCCTCGGCGCCGCCAGTGAAGAACAGATCCTCACCTTTCTTTCCGAAATACAGGCCATGTTCGACTATGGCCGGGCCATTCTCGCGGACCGGCGGGCCAATCCGCAACACGACCTGCTCAGCGCGATTGCCCATGCCCGCATTGATGGCGAACCGCTGTCGGCGGAATTTCTCGATGGGTCCTGGCTCCTAATCGTCTTTGCCGGCAATGACACGACCCGGAACTCCCTGTCCGGGACGATGAAGCTGCTCAGCGAGGCCCCCGACGTCCGGGCACGCCTGCTGGCCGATGACACCCTGTTTGCGAATTTTGTCCATGAAGCCATCCGGCTGGTCTCTCCCGTCACCTATATGCGCCGAACAGTCACCTGTGACACCGAACTTGGCGGCCAGCGCCTCGCCGAAGGCGATAAGGTGGTCATGTATTATGCCGCCGCCAACCGGGATCCGGCCCGGTTTGAGCAGCCCGACCGGTTTGACATCGACCGGCCGAATGCAAAGGACCATCTGGCCTTTGGACACGGGCCGCATGTGTGTCTCGGCCAGAGGGTGGCAAACATGCAGCTGGACTGCGCTTATCGCAATCTTCTCAGGCGGTTTCCCGATATTTCCTGGACCGGGGAGATGACCCTCGCCCCGAACAATTTCGTCCATGCGATCTCATCGCTCATGGTCGATCTGGGACATCCCGCCTGAGCCGGTGTCGGTGGGTTCGCCCGACGGCCCGGCGTCCGGCCCGGTCCGGACCATCAGACGCCGCAGCGCCTCGTCTGCATCCAGCGGATGGCTGAGGCCAAAGCCCTGGGCAAATTCAAAGCCAAGCTGACGCAGGTCTGGCAGGACCGCCTGATCCTCAACGCCCTCCGCCGTTACGCTCAGGCCGAGGCGGTGACCCAGACGGACCACCTCTTCCAGAATCAGCCGGACACGATCCCGGCCGATTTGGGCAATCAGGCTGGCATCCACCTTGAGACTGCGGGCCGGGAGGTCGGCCAGCCAGAGAAAGGAGGAGTGACCCGACCCGAAATCATCCAGAACCAGGTGCGCACCGGCCCGTTCGAGGGCTTGAGCCATGGCCAGCGCCGCCCGGGAGTCCCGCAAGGCGGCCTGCTCGGTGAGTTCCAGACGCAGACACCCGTCAGCCAGTCCAAACCCGCCGATCAGCGCCGAGACGAGGTCCACCAGGCTCGGATCGTCAAGATCTTGACTGGTCAGGTTGACCTGCACAAACAGCTCGGGGCGCCCGCTGGCCGCTTGCCATCCGGCCAGCGCCTCGCAGGCCCGGATCAGCATATTGGCCGCCAGTGCACGGTCGTCGCTCCGGGGGCCGCTGGCATCCCGGCGCCGGTCTTCCCCGGCCCACCGGGCCAGCGCCTCGAATCCATCAATCCGACCGGTCCCCAGATTGAAGATCGGTTGATAGACCGGGCGCAGCCCCGGCCGCGGGGGGCCGTCTTCCGGCTCGGCCGCTGCCCCTCCGAGGACAACACCCCGGGTCTCTCCACCCGGTGTCGCTCCCCCGGCAAGCTGGACAAGCCGACCGTCCGCCAGCGTCAAATCGCAGGCGAGCCCCTGATCCGCGTCGCGCAGGGCCTCGCGGAGGCGACGCAGGCTCAGCCCATCAAGCGCCCGTCCAAAATCCTCAAGGCTCCACCGGCCATTCAGGGCCTCCTTATAAGGTCCCGCCTGGATGTCGAATCTCAATGTGTGGTCCCTAACGGACCAGACCCAGTCCCCAAGGACGGGGCTCATTGGCCGGTCCCGGCGGCCTCGATCGCGCCGCGGATCTGCTCCAGATCATTGGGGAAGCGCCGAAACACCTCCGCGGTCTCCGACAGACCCGCGCACCGGGCTGGCAGGGGAACCGCCTGCCCGGTGACCTCGGACACTGTTTCCGGAAATTTCGCGGCATGGGCCGTCGACAGCGTCACCGTCAGCGCCTCAGAGACCGGCAGCTGGCGGGCAATATGAGTCCCGACCGCTGTGTGAGGACAAATCAGTGTCCCGGTTTCATCGAAATAACGCGCCATCTCCGCAAGCGTCTCCGCATTGCGGACAGACTGGGCAGACAGTCCGGTGCACGACAACGGCCCCCGCACTCGTTCCGGCAGCGCCGCGGAACCGGATCGGGAATAGGTTTCATACACCGACCGCACCACCTCCGGATCGCGACCGGAGGCTTCAAACAGAATGCGCTCAAAATTGCTTGGCACGGTGATATCCATAGCCGGGCTCGGCGTGGCCAGAGACTCCTGACGCCGCATCTGACCCGTCGAGAACAGCGTTTCGAGGGCCCGGTTTTCGTTGACCGCACAAACCGCCTCGAATCCAGCCAACAGGCCGCAGCGCGCCGCCACATAGCCCGCCAGCGCGTCCCCCATATTCCCGCTGGGCACTACAAAGCGCAGGGCGCGCTCCGGGCCCAGAGCGGCCTGCGCTGTCGCATAGTAGACCGCCTGCGCGGCGATGCGGGCCCAGTTGATCGAATTCACCCCGGACAGACCCACCGATGCCGCAAAAGCCCGGTCCGCAAACATGGCTTTGACCATGGCCTGGCAGGCATCAAAGTCGCTGTCGACCGCGAAATTGTGCACATTGGGCGCGCCCGTGGTGGTCATGAACAGCCGCTGGACCGGCGAGACCCGCTCATGGGGGTGGAGGATAAACAGGTCGACGGACCGGGCGCCGGCAAACGCGGCTGCCGCGGCGCCGCCGGTGTCGCCCGATGTGGCGCAGACCACACTCATGCGCTCCCCGCGCAAGGTCAGGGCATGATCATAAAGCTGCGCGATAAACTGCATCGCCACATCCTTGAAGGCCAGGGTCGGACCGTGATGAAGTTCCATGATGAAATGGTTGGGGCCAGCCTGCACCAGGGGCGCAACGCTGTGATGGGCGAACTCGCCGTAAGCCTTTTCACAGAGCCCGCGGACCGTCTCGACATCCATCGCATCCCCGGCAAAAGCCGACAGGATCCGGGTTGCGACGTCGATGTAAGACTCTTCCGGACGGGCCGGGGCAATCTGTGGCCAGGACTCCGGAATATACAGCCCGCCATCAGGGGCGAGGCCAGCCAGACAGGCGGTCACAAAATCGACCGCTGGGGCCGCGCCGCGGGTGGAAATATACTGCATTGATCAGCTCCGGAGGCGTAAACGGCCGCGTGCATGGTGAAAGGCTAGATAAACCCCGATCAGACCGATGGCCATCCCCCACCATGTCAGCGCATAGCCGAAATGGCGCTCTGGCGGCAAGGGGTCGGGCGGGGTGTCGAAGGCATAGGGATTGAGCGTCTGCCGGATCCGATCAAAATCGTCGCTTTTGCGCACCGTCATGACCGCAGGTTCAAGGACGCTGACGGGCAGGCTCTCACGCCCGAGCTGACGCGCCATTCCGGGTGCATTGAGGCGATACCAGAGATTGCGCTCAGGCACATCCGGATTGGCAAACCGTCCCCCCGGCCGAACGCCCGCATCGAGGCGATAAAACGCACCGTCAAGCGCCACAGACAGCGTCGAGACCGGCTGCTGCCCCGGCTGCGGCCCGCCTGTGGCCTCAATCATGGCAAGACTCCAGCCCTCCTGCCCCTGCACCGTCACAGGCGCATATCGACGCCAGAGAGGCTCGCCATCGACCATGCCATAAACCTGCTGCACATAAGCCAGTGTCCCTGTATCAAGGCTGAGCTGCTGAGCGTCGATGGTCTCAGCTGAGGGCCCCGCACTCAAGGGTCGGTCGATCTTGGCCGCGTAGCGGTCATACTGCCAGTTTCCCAGCTGCACGAGAATGACCAGACTGACCAGCGTCAGGGCGCTCAGCACAGGCATGGGTCGAAACATCATGAGCCCTGGCCCCTGTCATCCCACCGGGCTTCCTCGGCCCTGTAGCGCCACTGCAGGGCGAAAAGTGTCGATTTGAACGGGCGAAGAAATGCCACCGACAGGCCCAGGACGACCGGCGCCCAGATCAGCATCTGGACCCAGGCCGGAGGTTCAAGCCAGACCTGAACCAGGATGACCGGTGGAGTCACGAGGATCGCAACGAGGAACATGACGAAAAAGGCCGGCCCGTCTCCAGAGTCCGCATCCCGGAAGTCGGCCCCGCAGGCAGGACAGGCCGGATGCAGATCCAGAAACCCCGAAAAGACCGAGGCCCCGCCGCAGGAGGGGCAACGGCCCCGAAGCGCGGCGCCCAGGCGCGAGGGGAACGCGTGCACCCGCCCCCCTAATGTCCAAGGACGAGGTGCGGGATCACGTAGACAAAGGCGAAGAGGAACAGCCAGACCACGTCCACGAAATGCCAGTACCAGGCGGCGAACTCGAAACCGAGATGTTTCTTCGCGGTCATGTTTCCCGCCATGATCCGAAGCAGGCAGACCGTCAGAAAAATGGTACCGATCACCACATGGGCCCCGTGGAAGCCCGTGGCCATGAAGAAGGCGGACCCGTAAATCGTGCCATCATAGCTGAACTGGGCTTCGGAATATTCCAGCACCTGCAGACCGGTAAAGGCCGCACCCAGAACAATGGTCAGCAGAAGCATGAATTTCGCATTGTCGAGCCGATTATGCTGCAAAGCGTGGTGGGCCGCGGTAACAGTTGTGCCCGACAGAAGCAGGATCAGCGTATTCATCAGCGGCAGGTGGAAGGGATCGAAAGTCGTGACCCCGACAGGTGGCCACGCCGCGAAGCGGGACAGCCCCTCGGCATAGATCGGGTTTGTGGCATCAAATGTTGCCCCGGTGCGCGCATCAAAGAAGATTGCGAACTCGAAGAAACTCCAGAACCAGGCCCCGAAGAACATCACCTCCGAGGCAATGAACAGGATCATGCCATATTTCAGGCCAATCTCCACAACAGGGGTATGGTCACCAGTACGCCCCTCGCGAACCACCTGCGTCCACCAGCCAAACATCACCCAGAGCACCATGGCCAGGCCAGCAAACGCGACCCACGGGAACCCTTCGGGAAGCCCGAACAGCCCTTTCATGTAAATCACGCCACCAATGGCCAGAACGGTAACCGCCATGGCCCCGAACAGGGGCCAGGCAGAGGGGTTTACAAGATGATAGTCGTGTTTGACGTCTTCCGCCATGATCGGCATCCTTGAGTCGGTGATGGATTTCTGATGCCGCTTCTAGCGCCATCGTTTCAGGTCTAGCAAGGGGGTCAGTTCAATGCGGCCGTTTTCGCCGCAGGCTCAAAATTCTCGGTCTGGAAATAGGTGTAGGACAGGGTGATTGTACGCACATCGTCGAGATTGCGTGTCTCATTCAGGGCAGGATCTATGAAGAAAAGCACCGGGAGCCGTCTGGTCTCCCCGGCTTGAAGAACCCGCTCTTC
>CAJXMY010000056.1 GCA_913056435.1 uncultured Hyphomonadaceae bacterium
CTCCTCGAGGTCGCCCGGAAGAAACCCCAAATTCTCCCCGGCCTCGACCGCGGGACGGGTGATCACCAGCCGCGACACCTCCTTGTTGCGCAGGGCCGCCGCACCCGCGGCCACCGCCAGAAAGGTTTTGCCGGTTCCCGCGGGGCCAACGCCGAAGACAAGATCATGACCGCCTTGTGTCAGCAGCGCCAGATAGTCCGCCTGTCTGGGGGTCTGCGGCCGGATCGGCACCCGCAGCCCGGTCAGGGCGGCAAAGGTCTGCGCCGGGGCCCGAGCTTGCTCAATGGCCCCCTCAAGAGCACCGATACCGGCCTCGGGATTGCCCGCCAGAACGGTCTCAAACGCGCTCAGGGCCCGGTCCGCCAGCGCCTCCGCCTCTGCCGAGCCGGAGAGCCGGATTCCACCGCCCTGGCTCTCGGCGGACAAATGTCCGTCGCTCAGGGCGTCCTCGAGGAGGAGAAGGTGCATGTGATTTGGACCACACACATAGGCCAGAAGGCTGGGATCGGCGGGCTGCCACAGCCGCGTCAAGCCGCACTCTCCTGCGCCATCGGGAGCTGCCCCGTCAGCGAGTTGAGACTGGCGCCGACAATCCTGACATCGATAATCTGGCCCGCCAGCTCCGGGCCACCATCAAAATGGACCGCCTGCATCCAGGGGGACCGCCCATGCATCTGGCCCGCCTGACGTCCTGCCCCGGTAACGAGAACCGGAAGGGTCTGGCCGATTTTCGAGGCGTTGAATGCACTCTGCTGCTCACGCAGGATCGCCTGCAAGGCGTGCAAGCGCTCTGTTTTTACCGCTTCCGGAATCTGGCCGAACATGTCGGCCGCCGGTGTGCCGGGCCGTTCGGAATATTTGAAGCTGTAGGCAATGGCATAATTGACCTCTTTCACCAGAGCCAGCGTGTCCTCGAAGTCACGGTCGCGCTCGCCGGGAAAGCCGACAATGAAATCGCTGGCCAGCGCCATGTCAGGACGTGCCTCGCGCATCCGGCGCATGATGTCGAGATAATGGTCGCTTGTGTGTCCGCGATTCATGGCCTTGAGGATGGCATCGGATCCCGACTGCACCGGCAGGTGCAGGAAAGGCATCAGAGCGTCCACGTCACCATGGGCCGCGATGAGATCCTCATCCATATCCCGGGGATGGCTGGTGGTGTAGCGCAGACGATCAAGGCCGCCGATCCGGGCCAGATGACGCAAGAGCCGCGCCAGTGACCAGTCCTCGCCGCCCTCGAGCGCTGGGCCCGCACCATGATAGGCGTTGACGTTCTGGCCCAGAAGCGAGATGTCCCGGACCCCCTGGGCGGCAAGATTGCGGGCTTCGAGGACGATATCGTCGACGGGCCGCGACAGCTCAGCGCCGCGCGTATAGGGCACCACGCAGAAGGTGCAGAATTTATCGCACCCTTCCTGCACCGACAGAAAGGCCATAGGGCCGTCCGCCCGACGCGCCTTGGGCAGGGCATCGAATTTTTCGAGCGTTTCGAAATCGGTTTCGAGCCGGTCACCGGTCTGGCGATGAACCCGGGCGATCATTTCCGGCAGCTTGTGATAGGCCTGCGGCCCAAGAACGAGGTCGACGGCCGGCTGGCGGCGCATGATCTCTGCGCCCTCCGCCTGGGCCACGCACCCTGCCACGGCAATGGTCATCCGGTTGCCAGAGCGTTGTTTCAGCTTCTTCATCTGACCGAGCTCGGAATACACCTTCTCGGTCGCCTTTTCCCGGATATGGCAGGTGTTGAGCACGACGAGATCGGCGTCATCCGGCGCATCAACCGCCCGATAGCCGAGGGGACGCAGGACATCCTGCATTCTCTCGCTGTCATAGACATTCATCTGGCAGCCATAGGTCTTGATGTAGACCCGCTTGCTGCCGGGCTTGGGTGCGCTCTCAGTCATGCGGGGCTTATGGCCGAAAATACCGGAAATGGCTATGCTCAGGGCTGATCAAATCCATCAAGCACTGCAATCAGTTCATCGAGATTCCCGGTCTCCAGAAAGCGTTGCGCGATGGCCGCCAGTCGGAGCCGCTTGGCCTGAAGCGCGAGGTGGACATGCGCCATGCGCGCCCGGCGGCTCTCGCTCTGGCTCTGGACCGCGTCGGCCTCTGCGAGCAATTTCCGGATCTCGGCAAGGGTCTGCTGATTCCGGATTTTGACCGATTTGAGCCTCTCGCGAACATGGTCGACCGCGTGCTGGGCCACATTCACGACCTCCGCCTGGAACTGATCGGCAATTTCATCCCGGGTCAGGGCCTCAAGGATCTGGTCAAACAGGCCGCCGAGCCTGGCAGAAAAGTCGAGCTGCCCGTCAGGGCCCAGCGGGACAAGCTCGCCGGGCCTGAAACTGACCGGGCGATTGCGTCCCGGCGGCCGCTGTGCCAGCTCCCGACGTGCCTGGGCGAAAACACGCACGATCACGCGGGTGGCTTCTGCGGCCGCGTCTGTGCTCAGAACCGTCCCCGCCATGACCACGCCATGCTCGGTGAACACCATGGGCGCATAGGGGCTCTTGCCCCAGGCCCGTCCGGTTTCGGAAAATTGCTGCTTGAGCTGGCGGGTCTCCTTCTTGGACAGGCGCCAGGCAAAGCTCTCAAACCGTGCGGGATGGCGGGCCACCTGCTGGTTCAGCCCACGCGTTGGCGCCGAGAAAAGGTCGGCCACATCCCGGTCCAGCATCACCAGCGTATCGCGCAGCAAATACAGGGGAGGTGTCTTGGTGACCATGTCGCGGGCCCCTTGCTGAACGGGTTCCATGATCGCGCGGCCGGGGCCAAGTGATCACATTTTGTGATCGCACCAAATAAACGCTCGTGAATTCAGGCCACTACACGTCCGGGCAGGTCCTCGCCCCTTCCCGCCGCGCCACCGCTGGTCTATCGGCTGAGCGATGACAAGGATCCTGCTGTTCAACAAGCCCTTCAACGTGCTGTCTCAGTTCACCGACCGGAGCCTGGAGGCCTCTGCGCGACAGACCCTTTCGGACTATATCGACGTCCCCGGTGTCTACCCGGCGGGTCGCCTCGACCGGGACAGTGAGGGCCTTCTGGTCCTCACCGACAATGGAAAGCTTCAGCAACGCCTGTCCGATCCCCGGTTCAAAACCGAGAAGGTCTACTGGGCCCAGGTCGAGGGGTACCCGACCGAGACCGACCTCGCGCCCCTGCGCCACGGTCTGACCCTGAAGGACGGCCCGACACGGCCGGCACAGGCCCGCCTGATCGACCCGCCCCCGGCGCTGTGGCCGCGAACGCCGCCGATCCGCGTTCGAAAATCTGTTCCTGATCGCTGGATCGAGCTGCGCCTGCAGGAGGGGCGCAACCGGCAGGTCCGGCGGATGACGGCCGCGATCGGGTTCCCGACGCTGCGTCTGATCCGCGCCGGCATCGGCACCTGGACACTGAACGGTCTGGAGACCGGGGCCTGGCGCGAGATCTGACATCAGGCCGGGATGGTCCTCAACGGCATGGCTTGTCGACAGGCCCGATCCATGCTGCTTAGCCAGCCAAACCGACATATCATCACGGAGGGCATCCATGGGCGTTTTAGACGGCAAAGTAATTCTGGTCACGGGCGGCGGCAACGGTATCGGACGCGAGTGTGCGCTCCTCGCGGCGCAGAATGGGGCCAAAGTCGTGGTCAATGATCTGGGCGGCGGCCTGTCTGATGCCGGCACCGAAACCGGAGATGCGGGGCCGGCCGCCAAGGTGGCCGAGGAGATCCGCGCCGCGGGTGGCGAAGCGACCTTCAACACCGAGAGCGTCACCGACATGCGCGCGGTCGAGGGCATGGTCGAGCAGGCCATGGACACGTTTGGCGGCCTGCATGGGGTCATCAATCCGGCCGGGATCCTACGCGACGGCATGTTCCACAAAATGTCGGAGGCCGACTGGAAGGCGGTGATCGATGTGCACCTGCATGGCAGCTTCAATGTCGCCCGGGCCACGATTGAGCATTTCCGGGAGCAGGAGGACGGGGCTCTGGTCCTGTTCACATCGACCTCGGGTCTGATCGGGAATATCGGACAGGCCAACTATGCCGCCGCGAAAATGGGCATTGCCGGCCTGTCCCGGATCGTGGCCATGGAAGGGGCCCGCAAGAATGTGCGGTCCAATATCATTGCCCCCTTTGCCTGGACCCGGATGATCGCATCGATCCCGGTGAAGGACGAAGCTGGACGAGAGCGGGTCGAGCGGATGCGCACGGGCATGCGCGCCGAGCAGGTCGCCCAGCTCGCCATCACCCTGTGCGCCGATGGGGCGCGGGATGTGAACGGGCAGATCTTCTCCGTGCGCGGCAATGAAGTGGTCCTGTTCAGCCAGCCGCGGCCCGTCAAATCGGTGTCCCGCCTCGAGGGCTGGACCCCGGAGAGCCTGATCGAACATGGGTTTTCGGCGATGCAAGGGAGCTTTACCGATCTTGGCGCCACCACCAGCGTCTTCCCCTACCCACCGGTTTAAAAGCGACAGGCCGGCCTCGATGCCGCCGGCACCACCTGTCCAAAAAGTCATGAAAAACCCTGTTGACCACATTTGTAGTCGATCTTAAAGACCACACTTGTAGTCAACAGGAAAGTGTCCATGACCGTTCAGATCACGCCCGCCGAACTGGAAATCATGAAAATTATCTGGGACCGGCCGGGCCTGGGCGCCAGCGAGATCGCCGGGGCCCTCGTGGACCAGCAGGACTGGACCATTAAGACCATCAAGACCCTGCTGACACGTCTGGTGGAGAAAGGCGCCCTGGCAACCACGTCAGAGGGCCGGCGCTATCTCTACACACCCAAAATCGCCCGCAAGGCCTACCAGAAAACCGCCGCAGGCCAGCTGGTCGATCGCCTGTTTAATGGAAGAGCCGCCCCCCTTGTGGCCCAGCTCGCTGATGCGCGGGGCCTGACCGATGAAGACATTGCAGAATTGGAAGCCCTTCTGGGGACATTGAAATCATGAGCTGGACGACCCTCTCGCCTCTACTGCAGGACTTCGTGTTAACCGCACTGGCCGTCGCCGCCCTGACGGGGCTGGTCCTGCTGATCCGGAAACCCTTTGCCCGCCAGTTCGGGCCCCGGACCGCCTATGCTTTGTGGCTGCTGCCGCTGGTGCGTTTCGTTCTGCCCCCCCTGCCCCCCAGCTTCTCGCTGGCCGGATGGCTGGGCCTGCCCCCCCTTGCAGAGCCGAAACTGCAAGCCGTCCACCCCCTCAGCCCGACCCCCGTTACAGCCCTGCCAGAGCCCATGGCCCGACTGTCCGTCCCTCAGAGTGCGACCGCAGCCGAGCCTCTGCCGGCGCCAGAACCGGGACTCTGGGCCAGTCTGCCAGACCAGCTCCTCCCGGCCCTGCTGGTGGTATGGATCAGCGGCACACTGATATGGCTCGGGCGGTCCTGTTACCAACAAGCCGTATTTCGTCGCCTCGTGGATACCGATTCGGAACCCGCCAGCCCGGTCATTCAGGCCGAGGCCCGCCGCCTCGCCCAGCAGATCGGGCTCCGCCAAATTCCCTGCATCCGTCAAAGCCTGCTCTGTGCCGGGCCGCTGGTCACCGGGCTGACCCGGCCGGTGGTCCTGCTGCCGCAATGGTTCGAAGAGGATTATAGCCCGGCTGAACAGCGCGACGCGCTGGACCATGAACTCACCCACCTCAAGCGCGGGGACCTGTGGGCGTTTCAGCTCGCCCGCCTTGTCGCCGCGACCCAGTGGTTCAATCCGCTGACCTATCTGGCCCTGTATGCTTTTCGCATCGACCAAGAGGCGGCCTGTGACGCGGACGTGCTCCGCCGCGGGCAGGTATCCCCGGCCGCTTACGGCCGTACGCTGGTCAAGGCCGCACGCCTCGCCGCCCCTGCTGACCGCCGCCTGGCCACGGCCAGCCTGACGCTGGCCCACCCGATAAAGGAAAGACTGATCATGTTACAGACCCCCGAACCCAGCCTTCGCCAGAAACTCACCGGAACCGCTCTGGCCGGCGCCCTGGGCACACTGACCCTGTTTGCCACCGCCTCCTGCATGGCGGCCCGGGCCGATGGCAACACACCTCAGGGTCAGGTCGACGTTCAAACCATCAGCCCAACCGATACCGGCCCCTCGATCATCCTCCTCGGGGACCCGCTGAACGCCGAGATGCCGGATCTCGGCGCCCTGCATGAGCTCGGGACGCAGATCGAGATCGATATTGAAACCGAAATCGAGGGTGACCTGGCCGAGCTGGACACGCTTCTGAGCGACCTCGATGGGCATCACACGGCTTTCGCCGAGATCCGGCGCCGGCATCAGGGGGCGGGCGAGGAGAAGCAGGTCTTCATCATGAAATCCGCAGAAAGCCCAGAAGACTTCGAGGCTCGTATCGACGCCTGGGCCGCCGACATGGAAGCCCGTGCCGCCGAGCTTGAAGGGGATGCGGAGGCGCTGGACCGCGAGGTCGAAATCATTGCCCTGCGTATTGAGCGCAAGACCGAGGCGCTTGAAGCCGATACCGAGGCCCGGATCGAAGCCGCCCTTGGACCAGATTTCGAAAACCGGATAGAGGCCGCCGCCGCACAGATCCAGTCCCTCCATCAAAAATGTGCTTCGCGCGACGGCGACGCCCCAGACCCGGACATCGTGTCCGTCACAAATGAGCAGACCGGCGAAACGGTGCGGGCCGTCTGTGTGAATGGTGGCAGGGATCAGGTCATGTCCGACGGTCTGGCCGACTGGGTCGAGGACCGCGAGGACCTCACCCCGGCCGAGAAACAGACCTTCCTGCACCAGCGGGGCCAGACCCTGCACTTTGCCTTCGCGCACCGTGAAGAGGGGGCCGGGCCTGAGGGCATGGAGAAACGGATCATCATCAAGCGACGCCACCGGATCGACCATGCCGAGACAGAAGAGGGCAGCGACGACTAGGCCGGGCGAACACAGATAACGCGCCGCTGGAGCCCAGCGGCAGCACCAGACATCTCAGATCCAATCACAGGAAGGCGGCGTCATGGGGTCGATCACCGTTGTCTTCATTCTGCTCACCACCCTGGTGACCGCCTTTATATCGGGCATTTTCGGCATGGCCGGCGGCCTGATCCTGATGGCCGTCCTCGCCGCGCTGGTCAGCGTGGCCATGGCCATGGTCATTCATGGCACCCTGCAAATGGTGGCCAATGGGTACCGGGCCTTTCTGTTGCGCGACGCCATGGTCTGGCCGGTGGTCCGCGCCTATCTGGTGGGGGCAGCCCTGGGGATCCTGGGACTGAGCCTCGTTCGCTGGGTCCCCGACCGGCAAGTGGTATATGCGTTGCTGGGCCTGACCGGCCTCTTGGTCTGGATCCCGCGCCACCTGCTTGATCTCGACATCCAGAAACCAGGTCAGGCGATGTTAGCAGGTGGGCTCGTGCAGGGCCTGAACACACTGGCTGGGGTGGCGGGGCCGCTGCTCGACCTCTTTTTCGTCCAGACCGACATGACCCGCCAGCAGATCGTAGCCACAAAAGCGCTGACCCAGACCGTCAGCCACATGATCAAGGTCGGCTTCTGGGGCCTGCCCCTGATCCAGCTGGCCGGGTGGGCCGCTGTCCCGCCGGTCTGGCTGTTCGCCCTGGCCATCCCGCTGTCGCTGTCGGGCACATGGCTGGGCGGTCAGGTTCTTGACCGGTTGAGCGATCACAGCTTTCGCCGCTGGATGAAAGGCCTGATCACGTTGATCAGCCTCGTCCTGCTTCTGCGGGCCGCCGGCGCGTTCTAAGCGTCGAGACTGGCCGCTATCCTGTCAATAAAGGACTGGCGCATGGCGAGCTTGTTGCCCTTATACGCCGCGCGCGGCAGCTCACCCAGCCGGGCCGCCTCCGCCTGGGACTCCTGCAACAGGGCCTCCGGCGTCGACAGCCGGTCAAGATAGCCAACCTGAACGGCCATGTCTGGCGGATAGAGCTGGCCCATCACGATCGCCTCCGTCAGGCGTTCCGGGCGCAGGCGGGCACGCGCGAGTTCCTGGCCAAAAACCGGCAGGGTCATGCCAATGACCGTCTCGTTGGCGCCGATCTTGAACGGACCTGGTACCCCGATCCGAAGATCGCTGGACAGGAGCAGGAAGCAACCCATGGCGATGGCATGGCCGCTGCAGGCCGCGACCACGGGCAGGGGCGACCGGAACAGACGCAGCCCCAGTGTTCCACCCTGCGTCACCAGACGGCTCGCCTGTTGCGGATCCCCGCTGCCCAGAACGCTGAGGTCGAACCCGGCGGAAAATTTGCCCTCGCGCCCGACCAGAACGATGGCCCGGGCAGAGGCCTCGGCCTCATCCAGAGCTGCGTTCAGGCCCGCGATGAGGTCGAACCCGACCGCATTCGCTTTGCCGTCATCCATGGAAATGGTGGCGACCCCGTCATGGATGTCTGTGGTGATGCTCATCTGACCCCTCCTGTCCTGATATGGGCATAGCCCCTGTTGCAGGGTCAGGGCAATGGCCCGGCCCGCCCTTTACCGGCGGGCCTGGAAGAAGGCTCTCAGCAGCGCACCCGCCTGGTCCGCCGCTGCCGTCTCCTGCGCCACCTCCGGCCGCCAGTGGCAGGTGGGCTGTTCAAACAGCCGGGGCCCGTGCCAGACACCACCGCCCTTGGGGTCCGTGGCGGCGAAGACCACCCGGTTCAGACGCGCTGCGCTGATGGCTCCGGCACACATGGCACAGGGCTCCAGAGTGACATAGAGGTGCAGCCCCGGGAGCCGGTAATTACCAACCGCCCGTGCCGCGGCCCGGATGGCCATGATTTCTGCATGGGCGGTCGGATCGGCTCCGGACACCGGCGCATTGGCTCCCTCGCCGACAATCCGGCCGGTTTCGGGCTCGACAATCACAGCGCCGACCGGAACTTCGCCTAACTGCGCGGCCGACACGGCCAGCGCCAGAGCACGCTGCATGGGGGGGCTGATCTCACTCATCCCTTTTCCTTCGCCGGGACGCGCACTAAAGGCAAGACATGCGCATTGTCTCCGGCCTCCATCGCGGGCGGGTTCTGGTTGCCCCGGACACCCGCAAAACCCGTCCGACCAGCGACAAGGCCCGCGAGACCCTGTTTAACATGCTCACCCATGCCCCCTGGGCCCCCGACCTGGAGGAGGCCCGCGTGCTCGACCTGTTCGCAGGTTCTGGTGCTCTTGGTCTGGAGGCGCTGTCCCGGGGCGCTCGCTCGGTGCTGCTGGTCGACATGGCCGGCGCCGCACGTCAGGCCATAAGGCAGAACATCGATACGCTGGGCGTCGCGAGCCAGGCCCGCTGGCATCGGCGGGATGCGACCCGGCTCGGGACCCTGCCGGAGGAGTTTCAGCTGATCGAGGCGGACACCCGGTCGGTCCCCCTAGTACCGGGCCATGGACGGGTCCACGTCCCTGGCCCACCGCTCCACGCCGCCGGTGAGGTTGAGGAGGCGCTCGAACCCCACGCTCGCGAGGCCGGCGGCGGCGTTGGCGCTGCGGATCCCGTGGTGGCAGATGCACACCGTCTCCGCCTCGGGGTCCAGCTCGTGGTTCCGGGCCAGGCGGCCGAGCAGGCCGGGCAGCGCGTCGAAACAGGACCAGGCGAGCGCGTCGCGCGCGCAGGGATCGCGCGGCGGCAGGCCGTCGAGCAGGTGCGCAGCGACCTGATCTCGGCCCTGGCCCTGGTGCGCGCCGCGGCGCTGGCCGAACGCTTGTTCGGCGACGGGCAGACGCTGAACACGCTGATGCTGGGCCTGGCCTGGCAACTCGGGCTGCTGCCGGTGGGCCAAGCCGCGCTGCTGCGCTCCATCGACCAGACCGTCTGCCCGCCTTGTCCGGCCTCGACCAGGAACCGGTCTCTCGGGTTGGTGCTGCGGTCTTGGTCCGGGAGCCCGAACAGCTCGTGGTAATCAATGATGAAGGAGTCCAGGAACCCGCCCGAGGTGTGCGCGAACGGGAGCTGCAGGCCGAGCTGGAGCCCTGCGCCCAGGCCGAGCTTGGCGTCTACCGCGGCGCGCAGCAGTTCGCCGTCCATCTGCCACGAGCCCTGCGGGCCGCCGCCGAACAGGAACAGGCTCGTGTAGGCGAAGTCGGTGCGCACCGAAGCGCGGCCGGCCGCGAGCACGCCTGCGCCGGCCGGGTCGAGGTGCATCACGGTCAGCTGCGCGGGGTGCTGGTTTCGGACCGGCAGCGGCCCGCGCAGCTCCGGCGCCTGCACGCAGCCGCCTGCGACCGACGCACAGGCCACCGACGCCGTCGCCAGAGTCCGAGTC
>CAJXMY010000057.1 GCA_913056435.1 uncultured Hyphomonadaceae bacterium
CACGTCGCTAAGATCCTGCTCAGCCGCATTCACAACATGTTGCACACCTAATTTGCGCGCCAGATCAATCCGATAAGGGCTAATGTCGGTAATGACTACTTTGCGAGCGCCGACTTTCTGAGCAACCAGTGCGCCCATAATGCCTATGGGGCCTGCGCCCGTGACCAGCACATCCTCGCCAGGAAGATCAAAGCTGAGCGCGGTATGCACGGCGTTGCCGAACGGATCAAAAATGGCTGCGATTTCGTCCGGTATGTCATCGGGGATCGGAACAACATTGGCCTCGGGTATGCAGATATACTCAGCGAAGGAGCTGGGATGGTTAACGCTCGTACCGAGCTCGGTTTTCGGTTGAGAAAATTGTTGGTAACTCTTAAAGTTACGCCGCCCAGAGGGCTCTCGTAGGGCGGCACGGTTCGGAATAGGTTCGGACTGCTTCAAATCGAAAATCAGCGTCCAAAAAAGGCCTTGCGAGTCTTCACCTTAGGGTGACCAGAGCGCGGTCTCCAGGATCCTCATAATCGATTGGTCGTAGGTTCAAGTCCTACTGGGCCCACCATTTACGTTGCATCACCGCGGACGATGTCCATACCGGGCAATCGCCCATGGCCGACAGCACTAATGGCAAGAGCAATTTGGCGACTGCACAGGGTGCGGGCGCCTAAAAAGAAACCACCGCCCCGCACCTATGCAGGGCCGTTATGACTGATCCAATACATTGATAGGCAGGTTAATGAGCGACACTCTTTCACTGAACAAACTGGAAAAAATCATCGAACTGGAAACCCAGCTTCGCGGCGAGTACCAGCAGCAGCTGGATGAAAAAGACAACGCGATGGCGGAGTTGAATCGCGACAAAGCCGCGCTGGAAGCCAAAGTGGCCGAGCTCGAAAAGACAATCGCCACACAACTCTCGACCATCACAGAGTTGTCGGGCAAGTCCAGTGATACGCAGGCGTTAGAGCAACGGAACCGCGAGCTTCATAATCGTTCGGAAAACATGAAGGAAGAAGTGGCCGTCGCTAAAAGTCGCCTGAAAGCGCTACAAAAAGATTTGGCCGCTGAACGCGCGGAACTGGCGGAACTGAAGAAGTACGACCCGCAGCGACTGCGCAAAAACCTCGACAGCAACAAAAAGAAGCTCGCCGAGAAAACCACGGCCGCCGACAAACTGCAAAAATCGCTGAGTCAGACAAAAGCAGAGAAAGCAGAGCTTGAATTGAAAGTGAAGGAGCTCGAGGCGAAGTTAGAATCCGCCGAAGCCGATCAAACCACTTCCGAAGGTGACAATCAGGAAGCAGCGTGAGCCTATCGGCGGCGGCCTGATTAGAGCATGAGCGTTTTGGATCTCTCTTTCTGGCAAGGTCGAATGCGCTTATTAGGCACTATGGCCATACTCATTGGCGGCGGTGCCTGGATGATGGAGTTTGCGGGTGCGGTCTATATCTGCCCCTACTGCCGAGTGCAGCGCACCGTCATTATGTTGCTGGGCTTGCTGATGGTCCTGCCCTTTGCTCACTTCTGGATCAGTAAATATCTGGCGTCTGTCATCGGCTTCATGGGTGCAGTTGTGGCGGTGAATCAGAACTTTATGGGTTGGATGAAAATATCGAAGGGGGAGTTTACCTTCGCCGATCCGCTATACATCGACCCCTTTCTACTCTCTGCCGGCTCACTGTTTATCATCATCGGTCAGCTTTGGCTCATTTTGAGCAACAGCGCAGGCGCCAAGGCGCACTGAGCTCACCGCTTCAAGATAAGTGTGAAGCTGATTGCGCAAGAGGAACGCCGGCGTGACCATGCCCGCAATACAACACCTTTTCGTCTACGGATCGCTTCAACCGGGCTGCTCAAACGCCGACGTGCTCGCAGGGCTTAAAGGTGAGTGGCAGCCGGGCACCGTCATTGGGCAGCTATTTGAGTCAGGCTGGGGCGCTGATCTCGGCTACCCCGGATTGAAACTGACAGATTCGGGTACACCGGTCAGTGGTCAGGTGCTGACTTCGCCTGACCTTGCAGATTTTTGGGCTGAGCTCGACGCGTTTGAAGGTGAGCAATATCGGCGAGTCATGGCACAGGTTACACTCAGTACCGGGGAGTTAATTGACGCGCACGTCTACACGGTTTGCTGAGCGATCGGCTGCGCCAACCGGTCGCAGATACGCTCGTGCAATGCGGGCGTCGCATCGGCCGCAAAGGTTAGCAGCATGCTAGCCAGTGCCTGTTGCCGGTAGGTATTGAGGTCGATGTAACCACTCACCCAGTCCTGTCGTGGCAGGCGCTGCGCATTGAAGAGCTGCTGTGCGAGCAGCGGGGTGTGTATCCGGCCCCGCAAGTAACCCTCGGTCAAGGCACGGGCGCACAACCCTTCAGCCACGGCAACGGATTTGGCAAATACACCTGCGCTTGTCTCGTGCTCAAACAACCCCAGCCGCTCCCCTCCCATGAAGGCAGCGCGGTAAAACACTTCGTCTGATCCGTAGAGCGCGACAATCCGGTCGATGAACGCTTCCGAAGCCGCAATCGGATCTGCCAGCTCGGGCTCAGCCAGTACCGCCTCAACGTTGTCGACCAGACCCCGAAAGATCGCGAGTACGAGGTCATTTTTCTTGCCGAAGAGGTTATGCACCGTGGGGATCGTGACCTGCGACCGGGCAGCGACCTCGCTGATGGTGAGCGCGTCAAAACCCTCCTCCGCAATCAGCTTTCGTGCCTCGGACAAAATGCGGTCCATGCGGCGCGCTTTGTTTTCCTGCCGGGTAGCGTGGCCACGAGCGGTCATGACGTCACCACTGCGTCGCAATTGCCGGGGCTTGACAGCATTTTTTATTACTCATAAAAATAGTGGATAACCGACAATACCTAGCCTTCCGTTACAAGGCTAACAAAGGAATTCCTCGTGATGCGAATCGACTACATGGACTCCATTAACGCCTGCGCTGCGCACTATGGCGAGGATGCTGAGGCAATGCGCGCCTTCTTGATCGCCGGTCATGAAAAAGCCGTCCAGATGGAGAATCGGGGCCCGATTATCTTTGATGACGCGGGTAATCTGGCATCTCACATCCTCGATGCTTATCGAGAGTACGGCTTCTATGTCTTTACCGGCGTGCTCAAGCAAGACGAGCTGAAAGACATTGAGGAAGATCTCGAGGCCATGAAGCAACGCTTCCCTAAAGGGCCGGGAGAGACCCTCGCCGCGGACGGATCACCCGGGCTGGGTGCTGACTGCAGCGCATTGACCCTGCTGTGGTCAAAGCCGCTGGGTGATCCACTCGGTGGCACTGAGCTGGCCAATGGTCGACATCAGGTCAAACTCCGTGAGCCCGAGGCAGCAGCCGATGCGCCGGACTGGACGGCCTTCATTTTATTGGGCTCACTACAGTTTTCCGAGACCTGCCTCAGAGTCTATGGCCATCCACAGCTGTTGCGGGTCGCGGAAGCCATCAACGGCAAAGACTTCACGCCTTTTAACGAGGCGCTCTTTATTAAGGAGCCGGGTATTGGCGCGGCGGTATCCTGGCACCAGGACGGTACCACCCACTGGGACAGCCCTGACTTCGACCAAGACATTCATGGCTTCAACTTCATGGCGCAGGTCTATGGCAGCACGGCAGTCAATGGCGTCTGGGTCCTGCCGGGAAGCCACAAGCTGGGCAAGGTCGACATCAAGGCCCTGGTGGCAGCGTCTGGCAGCGAGCGCATTGCCGATACCGTCCCGCTGGTTTGCGATGCCGGAGATGTCATCATTTGCAATCGCCAGCTGGTACATGGCTCTTTCGCCAATACCGGATTTGAACCAAGGATTACGGTTAATTTTGGGTTCCACCGCCGCAGTTCTGTTCTGGGTGTTATGGGTGCAGGCACACACAGCAAGCCGCAGGTTTTTGATGATGCCCTGATTGCCCAGCGCTCAAAGGTCATTGGCTATGGCATCGACGCCCGCCGGCAACGGTTTCCGGACGAAACCCCCTACCAGTACCAGCCCTTTCTCGACAGGGGCCTGACCTTTCACTGGGATGAAGCGGCCAGGGCCTCCCTCAAGGATTACAATACGCTGGATCTCAGCATCTGAGGCCACGGGCCCCTGTCCGGCACCGCCGCGACACGGGCCTAATCCACAAAGGTGACCATCGCATCACGCGACTTCCGGACTTTTCCCATCGGCAGCAACCAGTCACCTGTCGGGTCCCGGTACCCTAATGGCAAGAGCACGACCGACCGCAGGCCACGGTCCGTCAATCCGAGGATCTCATCCACCTTTGCAGGATCGAACCCTTCCATTGGCGTGCTGTCCACTTCCTGCTCTGCAGCAGCGACCAGCGCCACCCCCAGAGCGATATAAGCCTGTCGGGCAGCATGGGCGTAATTGACCTCCGCCGGGCGGGGCACATAGTTTGCTTTCAGGTTGCCATAATATTGATCGATCAGGGGCAGATCGCCTCGCGCGTCGACGTTCAGCTGCTTGACGGCATCAATCCGAGCCTCGGTGTAGGTGTCCCAGGCCGCGAAGACCAGAAGATGAGACCCGTCCGTGATGGGCGACTGCCCATTTGCGGCCTGCTGGATGTTCTGGCGCACCTCTGGGTTTGTCACCACAATCAGCTCAAAGGGCTGGGTTCCGCTCGACGTCGGCGCCATCCGGATCGCCTCCACGATGAGGTCGACCTTGTCCTGTGGCACGGCCCTGGCCGGATCCATTTTCTTCGTCGCATAGCGCCAGTTCAACTGCTCAAGCAGGGTGGTTTGGGTCATCTTGAAGGTCCTGTTGTCGAAACCGCTCATGCGGTATACTTTTGTTACTGAAGATCTATTCAGAACCAACCCTTGATGCAAGAAGGCACATGCATGAGCCTCGGTCACAAAACAGGAACCACCATGTCCACCCACGACCCCTGCCCGGATTGCGAAAGGATCAACGATGTTCTGGCGCGCGTCGGCGACCGGTGGAGCGTTCTGGTGATTATATCGCTCGCAGAATACGGAACGCTGCGGTTCAACGCGTTGAGGCGTAATCTGGGGATATCACAGCGGATGCTGAGCCTGACACTCAAAAAACTGGAGCGGGACGGTCTGGTAAACCGGCTATATCACCCGACAATCCCGCCAAGGGTCGACTACAGCCTGACCGCAATGGGCGAGTCATTTCGCGCACCCGTCAGCGCCCTTGGAGTTTGGGCGCTGGAGAATCTCGATCAGATCGACAAAGCCCGCGCACGGTACGATCAGACCGCAACCTAGAGGCTCCCCATCGGGTCAGACAGAGAGCGCCACCTGCTGCGACCATGCACTGTCACGCATTCCTGCCCGTCTTGCTCTTGCTTCGCTTCTTCTCACCATTCGGACCGCGCGGTTTTTTCGGGCCGGTTCGTTTCTTCGGCGCTGGGGCTCCACCGGCCTTTTTTGCATCAGTGCGCGGACCGGTCTTCGGTCTTTTACATTTGAAGACAGCTTTTTTCGTGGGCCTTGGCGCGGCCGGCCCAGGTTCATCCACCCGTCCAACCCACAGGCTCTTGTCAATGATCTGGCGCTCTCCAGCGACCTCCATCAGACGGTGGAGCGCCTCGGGTTTCAGCTCGACATAGCTGGCGTCGGGATCAATGCGGATGGCACCGATGCTCTGACGCGAGAAACCACCTGACTTGCACAACATCGGGATCAGCCATTTCGGATCCGCCTTTTTCTTACGTCCGACCCCAAGTTTGATCCACTGGCCGTCGGGAAAATCGGCCCCTCGGCGTCCGCCATGTGCCCGCCCTTCATCTTGTGAGGTCTCCCGATGCGGCTCAAATCTGTCGCCGCGCGGCCGTTCGGGCCTGAGCGAACCGGGATCCTGCAGGACTTCAGGCGCGCAGTCGGTGGCCCGCGTCAGACGAATGACGGCAGCGGCAAGATGCTCGGCGCTGTAAGCCTCCGTCAGGGCGCCTGCCAGGGCTGCCTCAGACGGGCTGGGTGGCGACTGGAGCACGTCATTGACCAGCAATTTCGCATTCAGGGCCGCGTCGATCTCAGCGGCAGATGGCGGCAAGCGCCATTCGGCGTCGACTTTGGCCTCTTGCAGAAGGCGTTCTGTCCGGCGCCGGGCACGGATGGGAACGATCAGGGCACAGACACCAGCTCGTCCCGCCCTGCCCGTTCGGCCAGACCGGTGGAGAAGACCCTCTGTATTGCGCGGCAGATCGGCGTGGATCACCAGATCCAGCCCGGGCAAATCGAGCCCGCGAGCCGCGACATCCGTGGCGACGCAGACACGTGCGCGTCCGTCTCGCATTGCGAGGACGGAATTGCTGCGTTCTTTCTGGCTGAATTCACCCGACAGGGCGACGACAGAGAACCCCCGATTGGACAAACGCGCGGTCAGCTTGTTCACGGCCTCCCGGCGGGCACAGAAGACAATGGCATTGGGCGCGTCGTGGAACAGGAGGAGGTTGATGACCGCCTTCTCGACATCCGTCGGCACAACGGTCATGGCCTGATATGTGATGTCACTGTGTGAGGACCGGGCCGAAGCGGTGTTCAGCCGCACCGCATCGGTCTGATAGGCCTCCGCCAGCCGGGCGATCGGTTTTGAAACCGTTGCGGAGAACATCAGAGTCCGCCGGGTCGGAGGAGCGGAATCCAGAATGTATTCAAGTTCCTCCCGGAACCCCATATCCATCATTTCATCAGCTTCATCCAGAACGATGGCTTGCAGCTGATCCAATGCCAGGGAACCGCGCCTGAGGTGATCAACCAGGCGCCCCGGTGTGCCCACAACCAGGTGAACCCCTCTGGCCAGTGCCCGTCTCTCATCACGAATATCCACGCCCCCTATGCAGGAGGCGACCCGGCCACCGGAGGCTGCAAAGAGCCATTGCAGTTCCTTGGTCACCTGCAGCGCCAACTCACGGGTCGGCGCAACGATCAGCGCCAGAGGGGCATCGACCTCCGGCAGGTACGCCCCGCCCTGCAGGATAGAGCTGGCCAGGGCAAGTCCGAAAGCCACGGTCTTGCCAGAGCCGGTCTGGGCGGACACCAGCAAGTCCCGACCGGACAAAGCGGGGTCCAGAACCGCCTCCTGAACCGGGGTCAAGGCGACGAACCCTTTGTCTGCAAGCGCCTGGGTGATCGGCGCCGCAATCTCAAAATCGGTTTTCATGTCAGGACTTTCAAATACCGCTGAAGCATCCCGCCTATCCAAGATCGGATGTCGAGGTTCAACTCCGAGGCAGGTAGACCGTATCTTCGGGTCTGCATAATCTTAAGTGCAGATGACGATGATCCCCATCCCGAAAGGACCGAAGCCATAGCGCTGCTGGTATTCTGGAGCGGGCGATGAGATTCGAACTCACGACCCCAACCTTGGCAAGGTTGTGCTCTACCCCTGAGCTACGCCCGCATCCGATGGGTATGGCCCCGGATAAGCCCGGGACAGATGGCGGATAAAGCCCATCTCCGCCGCGGATGCAAGGGGGAATTTCAGGGAGTCCGGAGCGGGCCTTCTGCGGCAGCAAGATGGGCGTCCGGCGGCCCCGAAGGCCGGGGCGTCAGCGCCTACGGCCCCCTGCGGGCGCAAGGCCGCCAGCCCGCAACCCGGCGCCCGGATCTCCTGATCGGCCCGTGCCCTTCTCCAGAGCCGGACGCTCAGGCGTCCACAGCGGCCCGGTCGGGGGAGACCACGCCCCGGTGAACCAGTTCCTCGGCGATCTGGACCGCGTTCAGCGCCGCGCCCTTGCGTAGATTGTCAGATACGTTCCAGAAAATCAGGCCGTTCTCGACGGTGGGATCAAGACGCACGCGGCTGACATAGCTTGCCCATTCCCCGACGCAGTCGATCGGGGTGATGAACTGGTCCTCCTCGGGGTCATCGATCAGCACCACGCCGTCCGCCTCCCGGAACAGTTCCCGCGCCTGCTCCACGCTTAGCGCCTCGTCCAGTTCCACGTTCACCGCCTCGGAATGACCCACGAACACCGGCACGCGCACGCAGGTCGCCACCAGCTCGATGGCGGGGTCGAGGATCTTCTTGGTCTCCTCGCGCATCTTCCATTCTTCCTTGGTGAACCCGTCTTCCATGAAGACATCGATCTGCGGGATCACATTGAAGGCGATCTGGCGGGAGAAATTCTCCGGCGTCGGCGCATCATTGACATACAGACCCTTGGTCTGGGTCCACAGCTCGTCCATCGCCGCCTTGCCCGCGCCCGATACCGACTGATAGGTCGAGACCACGACGCGGCGAATGCCGGCGGCCGCATGCAGCGGCTTCAGCGCCACGACCAGCTGAGCCGTGGAGCAGTTCGGATTGGCGATGATGTTCTTGGCGCCATAGCCCAGAACCGCCTCGCCATTGACCTCCGGGACCACCAGCGGGACATCGGGATCCATGCGCCAGGCGGAGGAATTGTCGATCACGATCGCGCCGGCCTCGGCGATTTTCGGGGCCCAGCTCTTCGACACGCTGCCTCCGGCCGACATCAGCACAATATCGACCTTGCTGAAATCGAACTGCTCAATATCCTGGCAGACCAGCGTCCGGTCGCCAAAGCTGCACTTTCGGCCCTGCGATCGACGAGACGCCACGGCATAGACTTCATCCGCCGGGAAGTTCCGCTCGTCGAGAATATTGAACAATTCCCGCCCGACATTTCCCGTCGCCCCGACAACCGCAACCCTGAGCGCCATAATCTTCTCCTCGGCAAATCGGCGCCGTAATGTCATGTCGGCCTTGTCTTGGCAATGTCCGAAAGCCCGGTCGCCACAGTGTTCGGCCGGTCCTCTGTCGGCCACAGGGCAACAGCCCAAATATTTTTGCCCGCTGTGACGCGAAAGCCAGTTGCAATCCGGATCGGTTTGGCGATCTTAGGCCGGGGGTTCCCGACATGTATGAAGACATCATCAACCGCTATATCGCCAGTTACAACAATCGCGACATTGAGGGCATGCTCGATTGCGTCACAGAGGATGTCGTGTTCGAGAACATCTCCAATACCGGCCAGTCCATGCGGCTGGAGGGGCGCGACCAGATGGGCGAGGTGGCCACCCTGTCCGGCAATGCCTTTTCCTATCGCCGCCAGCGGGTCACCAATCTTGTGATCGGGGAAGCCAAGGCAGCCGCAGAGATCGAGTTCGAAGGCAAAGCCGCGGTCGACCTGCCCAATGGGATCAAGGCGGGCGAAACCGTGACCATTCGCGGCGCAAGCTTTTTCGAGTTTGAAGGCCGCCTGCTGAGCCGGATTGCCGACTATTCCTGAAGCGGGGGTCCACCCCTCTCCCGGCGGCATGGATTGCTCCGCCGGGTCGATCGCCGATAAGCCAGAGCCAGACAGAAAAAAGGGAGGCCGTCCATGGCCGCAAGAGACCGCCCCGTCCTGGTAGGCGCCGGACAGATCACCAGCCACTGGCAGCCGGGCGACGGCGCAGAGACCGCCCCCTCCCCGCGGGGCCTGGCGGTCAGCGCCAGCCAGAAAGCCCTGGCAGATGCGGGCCTGCAGGCCGGCGACATCGACACCCTGGCTGTCGCCCGCCTGACCAGCGACTCCATTCCCCGCCCGCGCTACCCGTTTGGCCAGAACAGCAATTTGCCGGGCACGATTGCCCGCGATCTTGGCGCCGCGCCCAGCCATGCCATTTATGAGATCGCCGGCGGCCAGAGCAGCCAGAAACTGGTCAATGAAATGGCCGGACGAATCCATGCCGGGGAAACCGACATCGCCCTGATCACCGGCTCGGAGGCCAACCGGACGGTCAAAGCGGCCCAGAAGGCCGGGCTCGAGCTGGACTGGAGCGACTCTGCCGATCTCGATGTCGAGGATCGCGGCATGGGACCGATGCTGCTGAACCGGACAGAGATTAAGCATGGCCTCGTTCTGCCGGCCTATTTCTACGCCCTGTTTGAAAATGTCTTCGCCCACAAGGCCGGCGAGACCCGCGATCAGCACCGCCACACCATGGCCCGGCTGTTTGCAAAATTTGCCGCCGTCGCGCGCGACAATCCCTATGCGCAGTTCCCGGTCGACTTTGATGCCGATTTTCTGGCGACCCCGTCGCGGGACAATTATCCCTTTGCCGATCCCTTCCTGAAATGGCTGATGGCGCAGGATTCGGTCAACCAGGCCGCGGCTGTGATCATGATGTCGGAGAGTCGGG
>CAJXMY010000058.1 GCA_913056435.1 uncultured Hyphomonadaceae bacterium
GTGGGCGACGCCCATATTGTTCAGGGAGATATCGAGGTCCCGGAGGATGTTGCCCGTATGTTGTCAGGCCTGAGCGGTGCCCCTGACCTTGTTTTGTCGGACATGGCAGCGAATACGACGGGCCATCGGCAGACGGACAGTCTGCGGACAGCGTCTCTGGCAGAGCTGGCCCTGCATTTCGCCTGTGTGCACCTCAAGGAGGGCGGTCATTTCTGTTCGAAGGTCTTTCAGGGCGGTGCAACACCCGAGATGTTGGCGTTGCTGAAACGTCATTTCAGGGTGGTCAAACATGTGAAGCCCCCGGCCAGTCGGGCGGGGTCGCCTGAGCTTTTTGTGGTCGCGAAGGGGTTTCGTGGGTGATGGAGACGAGCCGCGGCGATCAGGACAGGACGGACCCCTTGATGGAGCGGTTGAGCCGGCGACGGCCGGTCTGGCAGACCGCTTCCTGGCTTCTGTTCATGGGTGTCAGCTTTGCCGTGATGTGGGCGCTTTGGGGGCAGGGTCGTTATGAGACGCAGGCGGCCCGTCTGGTGTCCGCCGGCTTTGCTCTGGTCCTTCTCGGGCTTAGCGCGATTGATCTGGACAGGTATATTCTGCCCGATCTGCTGACCTTGCCCCTGGTGGTGGCAGGTTTGGTCTGGACCGGATATTTTGGTGACAGGCTGATATGGAGCGGTATTGGCGCTGGTTTGGGCTATGGTGTGATTGCCGGACTGGCCTGGTACTGGCGGAGCCGAAAGGGTCAGGAAGGGATCGGCCTGGGTGATGCCAAGCTCGCGGCGGGGCTTGGCGCCTGGCTGGGGGCCGCCAGCCTGCCGCATCTGTTCCTCGTCGCCTCCGCGTTGGCCCTGATCGTCGCATTTGGTCTCCGAATCAGGTCAGCCGATCGCAATCCACAGCTCTTTGTGCCCTTCGGACCTTTTTTATGCACCGCCGGCTGGGTGCTGTGGTGCGCACCGTTTCCATCCGTATTCGGATGAAAATCAGTGGATTCTTATGATGCTGCTCCAGATTGAGAACACTGAAAAAAAAGATGATGCAAGATTCAGTTCTGCGCAGGGGTCGTTTTTAGATTTCACGAAAACCATCCGTGTCGCTACATATTTGTCATCGTCTTGAAATATTAGTGACAATTTTCCGTCATCTTAGTGTAGCTTGCCTGTCACAGTCGTTAATTAGTTGGCCCGTCCATGCATCTGAGTTGGTGCATCACAAGAATGGAAAACGGAGCCGTCATGACCTTTCGTACCACAGCAAGCTCGCTGGTCCTCCTTTTTGCTGCGGCGTGCAGCCAAGGATCCAACATCGCCTCTCCAGGGGCCACCGGTCCGACGACGCCCCCTCCTACGGGCGGTGGGGGCGGAAATGGCGGCGGCGGCAGCACCGGTGCAAGCTGCCCCGCGGGGTTCGCGCAGGGTGATCCAGTCGGTGGATTGACCACATGCGATGTCAGCGGAACGCTCCTGACCAATACCACTTTGCCTTATGTTGACGGCGTTGCCTACCGGATTGCAGGACGCCTGAATGTCGGCGTTGATACCGGCGCCAATGGAACGGCGAGCAGCGGCACAGCGGTGGATCTGACGATTGAGCCCGGTGTGGTTCTCTTCGGAAGCTCGGGCAGCGATTTTGTTGTCGTGAACCGGGGCTCACGTATCATCGCCGACGGCACCGAGGCGCAGCCGATCATTTTCACTTCTGAGGCAGACCTTGAACGTCAGGTCGATCCGGATCCGGCGAATGATCTTGGTCGGGACAATGATGCGGAATGGGGTGGACTGATTTTGCTCGGATCCGCTCCGATCAATCGCTGCATCACCGGGTCGGCCTATGGCACGGATTCCTGTGAACAGGCGATCGAGGGCGTCTCCGCGCCGAATGCGGTCTATGGGGGTGACGACTTTGACGATGATTCCGGCATCCTGCGCTATGTACAGGTTCGATTTGCGGGCTTCGAGGTCGCCCCGGGCAATGAGCTGAACGGCATCTCCTTTGGCGGCGTCGGTGACAGCACCATTGTCGATTATGTTCAGGTCTACAACAATTCTGACGATGGTGTGGAATTCTTCGGCGGCACGGTGAACGCGAAACACCTTGTTCTGGTCGGCAATGATGACGAGTCGATCGACACCGACAATGGCTACCAGGGTGGCATCCAGTACGCCCTTGTCTGGCAAACGCCGGGCCGAGGGGACAATGTCACCGAGCAAAGCTCTGTTGCCGCCGCTTATGGGACCCTGCCGTCCAATCCGAAGATCGCGAACTTCACCTTTATCGGTGACAATGCGGACGAGGTGTTCAAGTCGAACTCCGGGTCGATCGGACAGCTGACCAATGGTGTGATTGTCTATAATGGCGAGTGCATCGACTGGGACGTCACCGCGGGTGACGGCGACAATACGGTCTGGGCCGGCGTGGGTGCCGATCCGAGCTTCCAGTCTGTCCTGTTTGACTGCGGCAATGGCGGCGGTGGGCTGACCGACGACACGCCGGAGACCCCAGCTGCCGTTGCGGCGGTTCAGGCCGATGCGAACAATGTCTATGATCTCACAGATCCGGCCAACGTCTCGAACAGCCTGATCGGCGACTTCATCAATGGCCCAACAGAGTCCGGTGTTACAGCCTTCGGTGACGAAAGCTCCATCGATCCCTTCTTTATGAATGTGGAGTATATCGGTGCCGTTGAGAATGCGAACGACACCTGGTGGCAGGGTTGGGCCTGCGGCATCGGGACCAACGAGCCCTGCTAATGCGAACTCACTGGGAGCGGCCCCGCGTCGCTCCCAATCTCTTTTGACCCGGGCAAAATACCAGTTTTACCGGACCGGTTGCGCTCATCATTCTTCAGGACCAAAACCATGCCATTCCCGTCCTTTAAAATTTCCCTGCTGATCTCGACAGGCCTCGCCGTCGCCGCGGGCCTGCCCGGTTTCGCCCAGGAGGCTCCCGCAGAAGAAGACCAGACCCTTGAAACTGTCGTTGTCCGCGGGCAATTCATCCCTGAGCCGCAGCAGCAAACCTCCCAAGTCGCCTCGTTTCTGTCTTCTGAAGACCTCGCCCGACAAGGTGATGCCAATGCTGCGCTAGCCTTGGCACGTCTCAGCGGCCTGAGCGTGATTGACGGCAAATTTGCCTATGTCCGCTGCCTTGGAGATCGTTATTCGGCGGCTTTGCTGAATGGGTCCGCTTTGCCGAGCCCGGAGCCTTTGCGCAGAACTGTACCTCTAGACCTCTTCCCGTCTAGTGTTCTTGACGGTGCCGTCGTACAGAAAACATATTCCGCGAACCTTCCAGGTGAGTTTGGGGGTGGTTTGATTAATCTTCGATCCCTCCGTCGCCCGACATCTCCTTTCGTCACGGTGAAAGTAGGATCAGGTTACAATACCGAAAGCACTCTGAACGAAGGGATATTGGTTCGAGGAAGCGAGTCAGACTGGACGGGTTATGATGACGGTCTGCGGGATCTTCCGGGCCCCCTCGCGTCTCTGGCGGCAAACGGAACCCCTTTAAATTCATTGTCACCTGCGGAGGTTGAGATCGCCGGCGAGAGCCTCGTAAACTCTCCGCTGTCCGTCATCCAGCGCCAGGATTTGGATCCGGATTTTGAAGCTTCGATAGAGGCCGGTACCAGCTTTGACCATGGCGAATTTGATATTGGGCTGATCGGTGTGGCCGGGTTTGAACAGGGCTGGACCACGGAGCAGGCCAGGCGGCAATTCGTCGAGGGTGGTGTTGTCGGGAACGATTTTAACGTGACCGAAACCACCTTCGACTCCGCCGTGAATGCGTTGGGTTCTCTCTCGGTGGGCTATGGTGAGCAGGAAGTTTCCGCCACTCTGTTTTACGTTCACGACACCTCGAAGGAAGCCCAGATCTCCACGGGATTTGACTTCAATGAAGGGGCGGAAGTTTTTGATGAGTCGTCGGGCTGGTTTGAGAGAGAGTTGACCTATTTTCAGCTCGCCGGGGAACACGTATTTGGTGATCTTGAAGCAAGTTGGCGCGGGGCTTTCTCAGAGTCGACCCGCGATGCCCCCTATGAACGGTCACTGCGTCGGTTTATTGACGAAGACAGTGGTCAGCCGGTTTATAATAAGACTGGGAACTATCGGATTCGCTTTTCTGATCTGACGGATCAGGTTGAAAGCTTCGGTGCCGACCTTGCCTATACGCTTAATTTGGACCCGACCCGCGAGGCTGTGGTTTCAGCTGGTTATGATTACTCTAACACAGATCGTGAATACAATTCCTTGTCGCTGCGCTTCATTGGCGGCAATACCAGCTTGCCTGGTGTCGAAGGGTTGCGGCCTGATTTCCTGTTCTCGCCGGATAATATCGATCCAGCGAGGTTCGTGCTGCAAGAGGTCACAACGCCAAATGATTCCTATGCAGCTCAACTTGAGGTGAATGCGGCCTATCTGCAAGTCAGCGCAGAGCTGACCGACTATATCAAAACGACAGTCGGCGCTCGCTTCGAGGATGCCACGGAAACTGTTCTAACGTTTGACAGGTTTGGAAATATCGGTGCTAGCCCGGTCAATCTCGAGAACGACTATCTGCTCCCATCAGCCACTCTGACATGGAACTTCGCAGACGACCTGCAGCTCCGTCTAGCTTATTCCGAAACCATTGCTCGTCCGCAGTTCCGGTACCTTGCGCTGTCGTCCTATGTCGATCCACAGACCGATCGTGTTTATCGGGGCAACAGCGAGCTGATCGACAGCCAGCTGACCAATTACGATGCGCGTCTGGAATATTATATGGGACGCAACCAGTTCATTACGGCGGCCGCGTTCTTTAAGGAGCTGGAAAATCCGATTGAAGAGTACCAGTTTTCGACGTCAACCTTTGTTTTTGAGACGACGTTTATCAACTCGCCAAAGGCGGAACTCCTCGGTGGCGAACTGGAATACCGGACCCGGTTTGATATGCCCTTTGAGGGTGAGTTCTGGCTGGATCGCGACTGGTTATTCTCTGCCAATTACACCTACACAAAATCGGAAATTGTCGCCTCGTCGACCGATCTGATCTTTGAACCGGTCACAAGCCAGTTTATTTCGGCAGAGCTGTTTGCCATTGATGGGGCCTCCCTGCAGGGGACACCGGAGCATATCATCAATCTCCAGTTTGGATGGGAAACCGATGTCGAGCAGATGACCCTGCTGCTTGGCTGGGTGGATCAGCGTATCCTGCAGCGGGGCATTCCGCTGCCCGGTCGGGAATTGCCTGATGTGATTGAAGATCCAGGTGTTCAGCTGGACCTCGTTTATCGCCGGGATTTCACCTTCGGTGACCGTGACGTCACTCTGGGGCTGAGCGCGCGGAACTTGCTGAATGTGGCCAATGAAGAGTTTCAGGAAAATGGTGGAGACCTCGGGCGGACCGAGTTCAACACCTATGAGCGGGGGACGTCTCTGTCCGCCAGCCTGACCGCGAAGTTCTAGGCAGATGATTTTCAGAGAGGCGCTGGCATGATGCTCCTCTATTCTGGCCGTCGGGGCAAAAAGTCCCGACGGTTTTTTTGCTCTGATCGTTTAAGTAGGTTAAGTTTCTTAACTGGTCGAATTGCAGGATAACGCTTTGAGGGGCCTGCATAGGAGTGCTCGGATGGATCTGCGCGACCTGAGATTGGATGATATTCTGCGCTACCAGCGTCCGTTTCGACAGCTGGTCGAGGCCTCTATGATCGGCCTTGGGGCGATTCTCGCCGTACATGTGTTCTGGTTGGTGCTGGATCCGGCAGGATCAGTGGTCCGGAATGAACTTGATGTGCAGTTTCCTCCAATGGTGGGGGCATCGGAGCCCCTGACACGCCTGGATGTCGACCGAACTCGGTTGATGCAACTCAATCCATTCGCCGGCTCTGAGGCGGAGGTCATTCCTGATGCACCGGAGACAACGCTAAACCTGTCCCTGTCGGGCTTGCTGATGTCGAGTAATGCCGAGGGCGGATCGGCCATTATCCGGACCGCCAATGGAGCGAATATCAGTTTCAGCCCCGGCGAAACGATTATGCCGGGCGTTACCCTCGAGCGCATATTGTCCGATCGCGTGATTCTCAGTCGCAATGGGACACAGGAGGCCCTGATGCTCGGTGGGCGCGGAGAAGGCTTGTCTGTCATCGGGGATGGCAGTCAGATAACAGATCTGGACGGATCGGACACAGCCGGTGCGGCTGACGAGCCCGCAACAATTTCAGGTCGGGTTTCCGACCCTCTGGCCTTCGCGGCGGCCATCAGCCTGACACCGGTTGACCGCAACGGCCAGTCTGTTGGGCTCCGGGTTGGCCTGAAAGGAGCGCCGGAGATGATGCGGTCGGCGGGGCTGGCGCCAGGGGATGTCATCACCGCCATCAACGGGACGCCAACAAGCACAGAGTCCCTGAATTTGCTTCTGGCCAATCTTAGCCGTGGCGATACTGTGACACTGGATGTGGACCGCAGCGGCACGCGCCAAAGCATTAACCTGCTGGTCGGAGACTGAGACCATGATCAAGAAGCTTTATCTGGGGGCGGCCATGACAGCCCTGCTGGCCATGAACCCGACTGTTGCCGATATGAGGTCGCCCACCGAAGCGCGTCATGTGCTGAGCCTCAATGATGTCGAAATCACGGCTCTGATCGATGATGTCTCTATCATCACCGGCTATACCTTTGTGCTGCATCCGGACGTTCGGCGGACCAAAGTGACAGTGATGTCGCAGACACCGATGACCACCCAGGAAGTCTTCCAGGTCTTTCTTTCCACCCTGCGGGTGAATGGGTTTGCTGCGGTTCCGGCAGGGCAGGGCATCTACAGGATTGTTCCTGAACAAACTGCAGTGGGTGAGGTCCGGACGACTACGGCGGATGAGAACGGTTTTATGACGCAGGTTCTGAGTCTTGATAATTTCAGTGCCATTGAAGCGGCTCAGATGATCAAGCCACTGGTTGACCCGCAGGGGCAGGTTGTTGCCAATGCCCGCTCTAACACGATTGTGGTTGTGGATTACAAATCCAATATGCCGCGGCTTCAGGCTGTGGTGGAGGGGCTCGACGAGTCCACGGCGACCTCCATCGAGTCATTGCAGCTGATCAATATTCCCGCGCGCGAGATGAAAGAGATCCTCGATGATCTTCTCGGAGACACGGCGGGCCAAACCAGTCGCGGGCTGATCGTCACGGCCTCGAATACCGGGAATGCGATCGTTCTCAAGGGCAATGAGACGGTGGTTGCCCGCGCGGTCCGGGTCGCGACCGAGCTTGATCAGACCGATCCCGTCAGAGACAATCTCCGGGTGATCCCGCTGGTGAACTCGGACTCTGTGGACATTGTTCCGATCCTCGAAAAACTTGCGGCCACCATGGCGGCGCAGCAAACCCCGAGGGAAGGGGCACAAACCGCTGCGACCATCGCTCACCATGAACCGACAAACTCTCTGGTGATCAGTGCCCCGCCGGACATTCTGGTGGCCATGGAACGGGTTGTGGAGTCGCTGGACACGCGTCGCGCGCAGGTTCTAGTGGAAGCGATCATCGTCGAGATTTCCGATGACACCGCCCGCGAACTTGGCGTTCAGTTCTTGCTGTCGGGGGCCGGCGAGTCCTCTGTGCCCTTCCTGAGTACGAATTTTTCCCGTTCTGCGCCCAATCTCCTGGGCCTGGCCGGCGCCTTGGCCACGGCCAACTCGGGAGGCACCTCGTCGGGCAGCGCCGGGTCGGCCGTGTCGACGTCTCTGTCGAACTCGGCCGTGACATCCCTTCTCGGCCTGAGTGGTATCAGTTTGGGCGGCGGGGGACGAGATGGTGACAATCTTTTCGGAGCGATCCTGACGGCTGTCGAGGCGGATACAAATTCGAGGGTTCTATCAAAGCCTTTCAATATGACTCTGGACAATGGGACCTCCCAGCTGGTTGTCGGTCAGGAGATTCCCATCACAACCGGCGAAGTGCTTGGGGCATCGAACACCAACCCGTTTCGGACGGTGCAGCGGGAGCAGGTCGGCATCAAGCTTGAGGTGACACCGCGCATTTCCTCGGATGATACTGTGCGGCTCGATATTTACCAGGAAGTGTCGAGTATCTTTGGGTCGGTCAATAATGCCTCCAATGAACTTATCACCAACACCAGGGAAATTACCACCAGCGTGATCGCGGACGATCAGGAAATCGTCGTCATAGGCGGGTTGATTGAGCAGACCGACACCGAGGTTTCCGAAAAAGTCCCTGTGCTTGGAGATCTCCCGGTTCTAGGCAATCTGTTCCGGTCCAAGGGAACGCAGCTGGAGCGGACAAATCTCATGGTCTTCATTCGGCCGACGATCATTCGTAATCGTGAGGAAGCGCGTGATGTCACGGCCCGCAACTACCGCTACATTCGGGCGGAGGCCCTCCTGCGCGATGAAGATGGCCGAGACTCCTCCATTGATGATTTTATTTCCGGAGTACTGGGTGCGCTTCCGCCAACTGAATAAAAAGTGACCACATACAAACTCTGTATTAGACTTAAAGAGATATGGCAGCTGAAAACACTCCGGCATTAAGTTACGCCTTTGCACGCGATAAGGGACTTGTGGTCCTCGAGGCGGCGCCGGAATCCTTTCAGCTCGGGGTTCGTCATGGTGCAGATCCCTTTGCTTTGGTTGAAGCGCGACGGGTCCTCCGGCGCCCCTTGCGGCTTGAGAGTCTGACCGCTGAGCAGTTTGAACAAATTCTGTCGGAGCAGTATGCGCGGTCCGCGGTGAGCGGCGATGCGGCGGAGGCGGCGTTTGATGGGCGCGAAAGCCTGGACAGTCTGATCGAGGGGATTGCGCCAACCGCGGATCTGCTGGATGGCGATGATGATGCGCCCGTCATCCGGCTGATCAACGGCCTGATTTATGAAGCCGTCAACCGGAAGGCGTCGGATGTTCATATTGAACCCCATCAGGAACATATGTCGGTTCGCTATCGGATTGATGGCGTCCTGCAGGAGGTGTTGAATCCGTCAACCCGCCTGGCCGCTCCTCTTATCAGTCGCATCAAGGTGATGGCGCGCCTCGACATCGCCGAGACCCGGGTTCCGCAGGACGGCCGCATTTCTCTGTCGATTGGTGGGCGATCCATCGATGTCCGTGTGTCGACATTGCCTTCTCGCTATGGCGAAAGGGTCACCATGCGCCTGCTCGATACTCGGCACGCTTTGCTCGAGTTGACCGATCTTGGCATGGATGAGCAGACGCTGGCCCGAATCCGTGCGGTGCTGGCGCAACCCAACGGGATCACTCTTGTGACAGGCCCGACAGGATCAGGGAAGACGACGACTCTGTATTCCGCCTTGTCTGTTCTCAACAATGGTGAACGAAATGTGATGACCCTCGAGGATCCGATTGAATACGGATTGGAGGGCATTTCGCAAACGCAGATGCATCACAAGGTTGGTCTGACCTTTGCTGCCACGCTGAGGGCAATCCTTCGTCATGATCCGGATGTTGTCATGGTGGGCGAAATCAGGGATCTCGAAACGGCGAAAGTGGCCTTTGAGTTTGCGGCGACGGGCCGCCCGGTCCTGTCGACGGTCCATACCAACTCGGCAGCTGGCGCCATTCAGCGACTTCGAGATATGGGGATCGAGCCTTATGTGCTGGCCGCGACCTTACGCGCGGTGCTGGCGCAGCGACTGGTTCGGCGTCTTTGCGTCCATTGCCGCGAGCCTCACGCTGCGACACCGGAGGAGCTGGCTATTTTCGGTCTCGCGCCCGACGCCGCTCGCGACCTTTGGCGACCAGGCGGATGCATGGCCTGTGGCCAGACAGGGTATGCCGGCCGTCTGGGCGTGTATGAACTCATCACCGTAGATGGCCGGTTGCGTCAGCTTATCCGGGAGGATCGATCTGAAGACGAGATAGAGGCCGTCGCCTTTGGCGATCATGATACGCTGCTCAGCAATGCGGCCCGCTATGTCATCGCCGGTGAAACCAGCGTTGAAGAGGTGTTGCGGGTCTGCCGTCGTGAGGAAACGTCCTGATGGCGGTGTTCGAATATGTGGCTATTTCAGAAGACGGAAACCGGACCAGCGGGATCATAACGGCGGATAGCCCGCGTTCGGCCCGTCG
>CAJXMY010000059.1 GCA_913056435.1 uncultured Hyphomonadaceae bacterium
GGACACACGTTTTGTCCTCGCCGATATTCCTGGCCTGGTCGAGGGGGCCGCAGAGGGCACGGGGCTCGGTCACCGGTTCCTCGGCCATGTCGAGCGCTGCAAGGTCCTGCTTCATCTGGTCGACTGTACGCAGGATGACCCCGCCGGGGCTTACCTCACCATCCGGGCGGAGCTCGAAGCCTATGATCAGGAGCTGGCCGCCATTCCGGAACTGGTCGCGATGAGCAAGGTCGATGTTCTGGATGAGGAGCTGGTCGACGAGCAGGCCGCAGCCGTGGCCGCAGTGTGCGGGCAGACCCCGCTGCGCCTCTCCGCTGTGGCCGGGACGGGTGTCAAAGACGCGCTGGGGGGGCTTGCCCGCACCCTGGCCCGTGCCCGGCAAAATGAGTTCGATCTGGACCCGGTTTCGCCCCGGGCCCGTGCCGGCTGGGTGCCGGAGCAATGACCACATCCTTCCGCCTTGAATCCGGCCGGGTGGTGATCAAGATTGGGTCCAGCCTCGCCACGCTGAACGGTGTGCCGCGAACGGCCTGGCTGTCGGTTCTGGGCGAAGAAATCGCCCGCCTGCGTCAGCGCGGCTGCGAGATCGTCCTCGTGGCGTCGGGCGCCGTCGCGCTGGGGAGGCCGCTTCTGAAAGGCCTGTCGGGCCGCAAGCTGGAAGAGAAGCAGGCCGCCGCGGCCCTCGGCCAGCCGCGCCTGATCCAGGCGCTGAACGAGGCTTTTGGCCCGCATGATGTGCTCGTGGCGCAGGCGCTGCTGACGCTGGAAGACACCGAGACCCGCCATCGCTGGCTGACGGCCCGCGCCACGCTGGATACGCTTTTAAAAGCGGGGATCGTTCCCGTCATCAATGAGAATGACACCGTGGCAACGGATGAAATTCGGTATGGGGACAATGACCGGCTTGGCGCGCGCGTGGCCCAGATGATCGGTGCCGAAACCCTTATTCTTCTGTCCGACGTGGACGGGCTTTATACCGCGGATCCGCGACGGGCCCGCGATGCCGCTCATGTCCCCCTGATTACCGATTTCGACGCCTCTTTTGACGCTATGGCCGGCGGCCGGAATGCCAATGCGGGCATCGGGTCCGGGGGTATGATCACCAAGCTCGAAGCCGCCCGGATCGCCTGGGCGGCGGGATGCCGGACGGTCATCACCCTTGGCCTTCGGGACCACCCGATTTCCGCCCTCGAGGCGGGGGAAAAAGCCACCTGGATCGTCCCGCCCGTATCCCCGGAAACCGCCCGTCTGGCCTGGCTGAGTGGCCATCTCAGACCGGAGGGGACGCTGTTCGTCGACGCTGGAGCGGTCGCCGCGCTTCAACGCGGGGCCAGTCTGCTTCCGGTTGGTATCACGGCGGTCGATGGCCGGTTTGACCGCGGCGCCGCGGTCGCGGTCTGTGGGCCGGACAAGGCTCCGATTGGCAAGGGAGTCACGGCTTATGGAGCCGTCGATATCGCCACCATTGCGGGCCTTCAGACGGAGGCGGCCGAGGCGCAGCTGGGGTATCGTGGACGCCCGGCCATCATCCACCGCAATGACCTTGTCCTCAACGAAAAATCCGACCGGTCGAGCTGATCGGGGACGTCCTATGGCTTGACAGGGCCCGGCTCTGTGCGTCCATGCCTTATGGGCAGGACCGGCTGGACAATCAAAGGAGTGGCGCTCTGGCTGGGACCGGGGCTTGCCGGACTGATGATTTTGGCGGGGCCGCCTCAGGGACTTGCGTTTGCAGCCTGGGCGACCGGGGCCCTTCTGGTCTGGATGGGTATCTGGTGGGCGACGGAGCCAATCCCGATCCCGGCCACATCCCTGCTTCCACTTGTTGTGCTGCCCCTCGCTGGCGCCCAGCCCCCGCAAATGGTGGCAACGGGTTATACTCATCCCATCGTCCTGCTCCTGCTCGGGGGCTTCATCGTGGCCCTTGGTATTGAGCGCTGGGGCCTGCACCGGCGCCTCGCACTCAACATTGTGACGCGCGTCGGCGCTGGGCCACAGGCTCTGATCGGCGGCTTCATGCTGGCAACAGCGCTTTTGTCCATGTGGATTTCGAACACGGCGACGACGCTGATGATGGTCCCGATCGCTCTTTCGGCCGCAACCGCTCTCCGGGATGATAGCGGACGATTTGTCACCGCGCTCCTGCTCGGGATCTGTTATGCCGCCTCGATTGGCGGGATTGCGACCCCCATTGGTACACCAACCAATCTCATTGCCATCGACTGGCTGCAGAGAGAGACCGGCGCCAGCGTTGGTTTCGCGCGCTGGATGGCCTTCGGCATTCCGGCCGTTTGTCTGCTTGTGCCGGCGGCCTGGTGGAGCGTTACCCGGGGGCTTACACAGCTTCCTGACGGCGCCAGGGCGCTCCGGAAAATTCGTGCCGACCGCGCTGCTCTGGGGCCCATGTCCGGGCCTGAAAAACGCATTGCCGCTCTGTTTGCCCTCGTCGCACTCCTCTGGGTCTCCCGGCTATGGACGGTAGGTGGTCTGGAGGCCCTCGGCTGGACCACACTGTCGCAGTATAGCGGCTCCCAGATCGATATGATGATCGCTATTGGCGGCGCTGTGCTCATCTTCCTGATCCCGGCGGGCAACGGTGAGCCCAGGGCGCTTCTTACCTGGGAGGAGGCCGTCCGGCTCCCTTGGGGGGTTTTGCTCCTTTTCGGCGGCGGGATCGCGCTGGGCAATGCCGTCAAGGCGACCGGCCTGTCCGCCTGGATCGGGACCCAGCTCGGCGTGATGAGTCTCCTGCCTGCTGTCTTCTTCGTGGCGGCAATTGTAGCGCTGGTGATTTTCCTAACCGAACTGACGAGCAATGTCGCCACCATGACCACGCTGGCGCCTATTCTCGGTGCCCTGGCGGTGGCCACAGGAGCGGCGCCTGCCAGTCTTCTGGCTCCAGCGGCTGTGGCTGCGAGCTGTGCTTTCATGTTGCCGGTGGCCACGGCACCGAACGCCATTATCTATGCGAGCAACCAGGTGACGATCGCCTCGATGATGCGCAATGGCTTGAGAGTCAATCTGATCGGTATTGTGGTAATCACCGCGATCGGCGTCTGGCTGGCGCCTCTGGTTCTCTAGGCCGCATCTTCTTCCAGCTCGCCAAACCCCTCCGCGAACAGACGGCTTACGGCCTCGAGCGCCTGCGCGGCGCCATCCCCTTCGGCGGAGAGCTCGACCTGTCGTCCATGAGCAGCACCCAGGCACAGCAAGTCCATAATTGAGCGGGCATCCGCCGTTTCGCCGTCATGGGCAATGATCACCGGCACAGGCAAGGTCAGGGCCAGCCGGGCCAGTTTGGCAGAGGCACGCGCATGAAGGCCCTTTTCATTCACAATCAGGGTGGAGCGGCGCTCAATCTGTGTCATCTGCTCTTACTCATAATTTCCGATCCGATCCGGATATAACGTTGTCCCGCATCACATGCCGCCTGCACGGCCTGTTTGAGTGACAATTCCTCACGAACCTGTGCGAGATGTATCAACATAGGCAGATTTACGCCGCCGACCACATCAACTTTTCCGGGTGTCAGATTGGATAGAGCGAGGTTAGAGGGAGTCCCCCCAAACATGTCGGTCAGAATGATCACGCCATCGCCTTGATCTGCCTCTTTGACGGTCTGGCGAATTTCGGCGCGCCGGGCCTCAACGTCGTCTTCCACTTCAATGGACACAGCTCGAAAAGCTGTCTGGGTCCCCACGACATGCTCCGTCGCGCGCACCAGTTCCTCGGACAATTTGCCGTGCGTGACCACCACGATGCCGATCATTCACCTTCCTTTCGAAAAACTCTTGTGAGAAGGCTGACAAAGTTAACGGTAAGGTCAAGGGGGTTTAAGCGTGGTTAATTCCCTTAGGTCGCAGGGAGTTCGACAATGAAGCGCGCTCCGCCGCTCTGCCTGTTTTCGGCTTTCACAGTGCCGCGATGCGTTTCGACGATCTGGGCCACAATCGACAGGCCCAGCCCCGAATTATTTCCAAATTCTGTTCCGGCCGGTCGGTCCGTATAAAACCGATCGAAGATTTGTGACAGCTTGTCATCGGGAATTCCCGGGCCATGGTCTTCCACCAGAATACGGATCCGGGGCTCTGCACCGTTCCGCGTCTGCTCCAGGCTGACAGTGACCTCCCCCCCCTCCGGCGAGAAGGAACAGGCATTGTCGATCAGATTACGCACCACTTGTCCGAGTGGTCCCTCGCGACCGCGGACCCTGAAACCGGCGCTCAGCGTCAGATCCTCGAAAACCACCCGGACGCCCCGCTTCGACTCAACGCGGTCATAAGTGGCGACCACATCACGAACAAAGCGTCCAATATCCAGAAGTTCGGAAGGAATCCGGGTCATCTCGGCTTCGAGCCGGGAGGCATTAGAGATATCGGTGATCAGCCGGTCCAGTCTTAGGACATCCTTAGCCATTACATCCCGCAGCCTGGCGCTGGTTTCGGGTTCATCTTGAACCACCGCCAATGTTTCAACCGCCGAACGAATCGATGTCAGGGGATTTTTTAGTTCATGCGCGACATCTGCTGCGAAGGATTCGTTCGCCTGGATCCGGTCGAAAAGGGCGGCCGTCATGGCCTCGACCGACTGAGCCAGCTGGCCGATCTCATCATGTCTTTGTGACACTTTAGGCAGTCCGAGATGCTGGGCCTTGCCAGCTCGGATATCATCGGCGGCCGCTGCGAGTCGTTTGAGCGGTTCCGCAATGCCAAGGGTCAGCAAGGCCGAGGTGATCAGAGCCACAAGAATGGCCACGGCGATAAATGGGATCAGCGCCGCCCTCTCAGAACGAATGATCGCGTCTATGTCATTGGATTCCAGAGTGAAGACCCCGACAACGGCAGAGACTCTCTGGATCGGCACCGAGACGGAAATGATTCTTTGCCCGCGATCATTAAACCGCTGACTGGCGGCCACCAGACCCAGTTGCGCCTGCTCGAACTCTTCCGAAAAGGTCTGGGTCCGGACGGCAGCGCCGGCTCTTGAAGCATTCAGGGAATCAAGCAGGCCGATGGCCCATTCGGACAAGCCCCGGCTCCAGACCGTCAGGCGGCCCGGTGTCTTGAGGGGGGGCAGGTTTCCCACAATGACGCGGTCGGACATGAAGTAGCTGTCTCCGACAAGACGCGTGTCCAGTGCGAAAATCTTTCCCCGCAGGGTCAACGGCAACGACAGGGACGACAGGGTCTCCAGGGCGAGCGCCTCATCAAGACTGGGCTCCGGCTGACCGTAGGTGGCCGACTCCGCAACCAGATTGGAAAGCAACTCCGCCTGGCCAACCAGATCTTGCTTTTTCGACACAACAAAACTTGCGCGCATCTCATTGAGCACCATGGCGCCGATGATCAGAACGGCCAGCCCGGCCAAATTTGAGGCAAAAATCAGCCGTGCGATCCGCGAGCCCAGAAGGATCGGACTCGACAGACCCAGCTTCAAAATGCGGACAGTTTCAGACATCTCCCTGCCACTCTGCGAGGCTCAAGCTGAATATCAGATATCAGCGGCGACTTTCATGGATACAATTTGGTCAGGGTTCTGGACGGGTTCACCACGTTTCAGCTTATCAATGGCGTCCATGCCCTCCGTCACCTGCCCCCAGACCGTGTACTGACCGTCCAGAAACCTGGCGTCGCCAAAACAGATGAAAAACTGGCTGTTGGCCGTGTGAGGCTGATTTGTCCGTGCCATGGAGCAGGTTCCACGAACATGGGGCTCAGCATTGAATTCGGCTTGCAGGTTCGGTTTGTCCGATCCGCCCATGCCCGTGCCCTGGGGGCAGCCGCACTGGGCCATGAAACCTTCGATCACGCGATGGAACACAATACCGTCATAGAATCCCTCGCGGGCCAGTGTCTTGATCCGCTCGACATGATTGGGCGCAAGGTCCGGACGCAATTCAATTGTTACGGCGCCCTGGCTGGTTTCCAGGATCAGGGTGTTCTCGGCATCTGCCATGAATAGGATCTCCTTTTTTGTGTTCTGTCACGCTATACGAAAGACGGCATTTGGGAAGGCCGGGACCACTTGAGAACTGCGGATCAGCCAGCAGGGTCAGAGACGTCCCCTGACCCATTCACGCGTCAGAAAGCCATCAATCAGGTCACAGACAAGGCCCATCTCTTCCAGGGCCGACGCGAAGCGAGCCGAATCGACAAGCGGTTTCCAGATGGACCCCGCTTCAAACTGATTCTTCGTTTCAAGAGCCAGGGTCAGATGATCATCCTCAAAAACACCCCTCAACTTCCCCCCTTTGAAGTGCCGCTCAAGCGCGATCAGGCGCTCCATCCGGTCCGGACTGAGAAGGGCGCGGGCCTCGACCTGATCATTAGAAAAGATATCGAATTGATCCTCGAGTTCCCTTGAAACCAGGTCCACCTTTTCGAGGTCATCCCGGCGAAACAGGCTCTTCCACCACCCCTGACGGGAGATCAGGGTCCGTCCCAAAAATGGCTCTGGATAGGCAATGTGAACCAAAAGGCCCTGGAAGGTGGTCACGGTGCGGCGATCCTTCTCCGTCCCGCGTTCCTCGGTCATCCGGCATTCTACCAGACTGAACCGGGCGCCCGCGCGGACCCCCGAGACCAGGTCCTCGAAGACCTTCCGGTCATAGCTGGGCAGGCAATTGGCCTGTTTCAGGACATCGAAGGCCGGTGTCGGACAGGTATTGGGGCCGTCCTGCCCGGCGCCCCAGCGGACCTTTCCCTTTCGTATATTCTGTTTCATCCAACCTCTGGCGCTGCGCCAGTCCGAGACGCCGGAGACGTCTGGATGAAGCGTATCATAGTCAAATCCGAATGCCTCAGCAGCTGCACCGACCACCAGCTGCTTGGTCTGTGATTTCAGACTGAGCAGGGGAATCCAGGCGACGCCCGCCAGACCGACAAAGGCTATCACCCCGAAGAAGAGGGCGATGGGAAGGACCATGCCCTTAAAAACCAGCAAAGAGCCCACCACAAAACTCAGGACCATCAGGCCAGTCCGCACCGTCCGTTTCCGGGCTTTCTGAATGGTGTCCCGCCGAGCCTGTTCCATGTCGACCAGAGCCGGCGCCAGATGGCGGGTCCAGGTGTCCCGAGCCCCAACATATTCTGGTCGGCCGGAACCAAGAGACAATAGGGCCGCAGTCGGATCTGGTGCTGTCATGTCAGGTCCCCTGAAACTGGCTCCGCGCCGGGCGAACGGCCGGGTTTCGTCCCGGTCAAGATTGCCCGCGATCCCAAAGAGGACGGTCCGGCGAGGCAATGAGAGCCAATTGGCCGAGGACGCTGTTCAGGCCTTCCAGCTGAGTTTCGGAGAAGGCACTCAGGAATTCCTGCTCGATGGCAACCGCTCGCGGCACGATGGCGTCATAAATGGCGAACCCGGAATCCGTTAGACGAAGGGTCGCCCGTCTTTTATCGTCGGGGTCGGCCCTGCGCGAGATCAGTCCCCGTTGGAGGAGGTTGGCCACTGTCCGGCTGACCAGCGGCTTATCCATAATCGCCCGCTCACTGACCTGCGTGCTTGTCAGGCCGGCACCGTCACCAAGAATGGCGAGGACCCGCCACTCCCAGATCGAAAGATTGAACTCTTCGGCATAGATACGCCGGATTCGCCCTGAAATGGCGTTAGACAGCACGGCCAGACGGAAGGGCAGAAAATCATCGAGACGGAGCGGCATGGTCGGGGAGTTCGTCATGGCAGGCCTTTAGCATAGTCATGGGGCCCCTGAACAGCTCCCGAAAGACTCAGACCATATTGCGGAGAAGTGCAGGATTCCCAACCTCTGCCTCTTGCCGGCTCGCCGAGGACTGACTAGACACGCTTGCGAGCGGAGAGGTGGCCGAGTGGCTGAAGGCGCTCCCCTGCTAAGGGAGTATACGTGATAAGCGTATCGAGGGTTCGAATCCCTTCCTCTCCGCCACGCAGTCTCCTTGTTTTTCCTGATATCATAATCTCCAAAAATACTCCCCTAGTTTCCGGGACTTGTGCGCCAATTTGCCGAACAGTACAGGCGCAATCTCCGTCAAATCATCTCCGAACGGGCAATTTTCTGGGTTCGTATTAGACTGACAGCACATCCTCCACCTGGTTTCACTGGCGGCATATAGCTCGGTTTTTCAGTGATCTATCCGGACATGCCGGGGTCAACAGACACCCAATCGATTCGAACTTTGCTTTGGTTCTCGTCCAAGGCCGGAAGCGCGTCACCGGAAAAGGCCCAAAAGTCCCGGGCCGCTCGCCCAGCCGGTTAGTCAATGAGACGAACCTGTTTGACCATTTCAGCGACTCCGAGACCAAGTAAGCACACCAATTCTTTTGGCATTTGGATTGCCATTATGTGCAAATCCAGAATATGACAAGCCATCAATCGAGAGATTTGGAGGATTTCTCACATGCTGAATTTGCACGCTGTGCCTAATCCTCGCGCGGGACGGATTATGCCCCACGAGAACTGGAAGGCCGCCCAAGCCGCGGCGATGAGATAACGCAATGGGAGCAACCACGAGAATGCCGACAGGATCAAACCAATACAAACTCTACGGGTTCACGATGTCCCCATTCTCGATGAAGATGCGGACCTATTTTCGATACCGACGGATCCCGTTTCAGTGGATTTCGGGTGAGCACGCGAACCATGTCGCTCAAACAAAGGTCGAAACCTATATGGTGCCGGTTCTGGAAAGCCCGGACGGGACATTCAAAAACGACTCCACGCTTCTCATCGATGAGCTAGAAGACACATTTTCCCAACGCCGCACCACGCCTGATAATGAAGCGGATGCCTTTCTCGCGGCTCTGATCGAGGACTTCATGGACGAATGGTTGTTATGGCCATTCTTTGCCTACCGATGGCGGACCGATGAAGACCGATTGCATAACAGCAAATGGATCGTCTATGAGAATTTCGGGGGAAGTGCCAGCAATCCCGCCTTTCAGCAGATGTCGCAATTCTGGGCGGATCGGCAGGTCACAGGCATGGACCTCCTCTGTGGGTCATTTGAAATTCTCGATGACAGCCTGCATCGCTTCCTAACGATCACCGAGCACCTCTTCACCAATGGGATGTTTATTTTTGGCTCCCGTCCTTCTCGCGCTGAGATCGCAATTTACGGCATTCTATCTCAAATGATTATTGATCCGGCACCCGCAGCACTGATGCGCGAAAAGTTCAATATGACTTATCGATGGGTGACCCTGATGGAGGATTTGAGCGGTGTTGAAGGCGAATGGGAGCCAGTGTCGACGGATGCGGACAGATTTCGGAACGCCAGAATTCTCGACCTTCTGGAGCTAAGCGGAACCTACCACCTGCCGCTTCTGGCGGCCAATGCGAAAGCACTGGAGAATGGTGAAAAACGCTTCTCGTTTGACGTTGAAGGACAACCTTACACCCGCAAAGCTCATAATCGTCACGCAGGCTGCCTCGAAGCCCTGCGCAAGCGCTATTCTAATCTGTCAGGGGACTCCACGAGTGCGTTGCACAGCGCCTTAGAGGCGTCGGGCTGTTTGGGTTATTTAGCGCCCGGAGCGTGAGGTAACGGGTTCAAAAAGCTACCTTTTAGCGCAGACTCTTAACGCTGCTGGAGATTGGTTCGCATTAGACTGACAGCACCGCCACGCAATCTGGCTATTTTCAGTGAAAGACAGAGACACAGAACACATCGTCGAGGGTTGCTACCAGTTCGCTTTGGTCAAAAGGGGCGGGCCGCTGGATACAAGGCGACGCATCTGAAGCTGTTAATTTGCCGCCGCTTGCCTTCCTTGGCAGGGGTCAGCGCGACGAGATTTCATCATTGGAAAAACATCATCGGATCAATCTCAGACGCCACGGTAAGGTTCGTGTCCTCGGGATTGACAATGCTTTCCAGAGGACGTCCGGTAGAATCAAAGGACGCGCCGCCAGACAAATAAAACCAACCGGGCGCGTCAGGAGGAGAGCAGCTGATGACCACTGTGGGGACCGGGGCTAAAACAGATCTGGACGTTCCCCGAACATCCGCGCATGACGGCTTAAGTCGGCGTGCGATCTATCTCCATGGCTCCCTGGCTATTCCACTTGCGATTTACGGCTACCCGCTGGCGATCT
>CAJXMY010000060.1 GCA_913056435.1 uncultured Hyphomonadaceae bacterium
GAAATGATGTTTGGAAAAAATATCATAAATGCATTCGAAGAAATTAAAGATATATTCGATAATAAGAATTTATTAAATCCAGGTAAAATTGTAAGACCTTTTAAATCAAATGATAGATCTTTGATGAGATATAAGTCAGATTATCAAACAGAGAATATAAGTACTCATTATGATTGGTCTAATTGGGGTCAATTTTCAGATGCAATTGAAATGTGTAATAACAACGGCGCATGCAGAAAATTAGATTCAGGAGTGATGTGTCCTTCATACAGGGTAACGAAAGAAGAGAAAGATTTAGTTAGAGGAAGAGCAAATACATTAAGACTCGCACTTTCTAATCAATTACCGGAGGGGTCTTTTGCATCTAAAGAAATGTATGAAACAATGGAACTTTGTGTGAGCTGTAAAGCTTGTCAAAGAGAATGTCCAATGTCTGTAGATATGGCTAAGATGAAAAGTGAATTTCTCTCTCATTATTACAAAAAATTTAGTATGAGAATTAAAGACAAAATTATCTCTGATATGCCTAGGCTGATTTGGTTATATAAAATCATAAACCCAATAATTAATATGATTAAAAATTTTCCAGTTATTTCAAACATTATTGAAAAATTTGGTTTTGCAACCAAAAGAAGTCTACCGATAGTCCAAAATCAAAAAATTGGCACCTGAAAAAGCCGGGTTTAAAAATGCAGTTGTCATGAAAATCATGCCAGATGATGCTGAATGGGGGCATGCTAAACGGAAATCGATTGCTAGGACGCAAGACGGTGGAGCTGATGACCCTGAACCCCCTGTCTCCGACTCTCATGCCTATCGGTGACGATCATGCCAACTTTATCAGCGGCCCGCGCCAGTCGCATACAGTTGGCTTCAATTCCCGCTCCAAGGTCGAGGATGACCTGATCATATTGCAAGGCCAGTGCGGACAGGCCGGCAGCAAGGCGGGCCACCTCTTCAGATGATAATTCGGCCAGAGCGCCCGAGCCGGAACGGCCTGGCAGAACGTCAAAGCCACCATGGGCAGATCCGCCATCGACAGGGGTCACGGCATCTTCAAGCTCGACCCAGCCAGCGATAACGGCGGCGAGATCTGTTTCGGGAGCGATCCCCAATTGAACATCAACATTGGCCAGGCCAAGGTCGCCATCGACAAGAAGTGTGCGCCGCCCGGCCTGCGCGAATGCGCTGGCCAGCGTGATTGACATGAAGGTCTTTCCAACGCCTCCCTTGCCGGAGCCAACCGCGATAATCGAAGCAGGTTCAACCCTACGTGAAGGCTGTTGTGTGGGTCGGTCCTGCGACTTGGGCAATAAGAAACTCATTACGCCGCTCCTCTCAGGGCTGTCTCAGCCGGCGTATCCTCGGTCAGGAGCCGGGCAAGGCACGCAGGGGTCGCGGGTACAAGCCCGCCGCCAATGAACGGTGTCACCGCGAGATTCGCAATGTGAATTCCCGACGCCGACAATGCCGAAACAATGCCGCCCCTTCGTCTGGTTACGTCTAATTTCGAGATAATGGCCCGCTCGATGCCAACGCGTGCGAAGGCTCTGACGGCCTCTGCCTGGTCTTCAGGATGGCCTTCGGCGCTGATCACAAGAACAGGCTCGGCATCCATTACGGCAATGAGGTCCTGGAGGCTGGCCATATCATCCTGATCGAACGGGACAATTGCGGGGATGTCGACCACGCAGCGTTGCTTGTCCTGCCGGATTCTCTTTAAAATCGCGAACAGGGCATCGGGTGTCGAGGCCACTCTGACCCTGTCCTGTTCCTGTTCCAGATAAGCTGCCAGTTGGGCGCCCCCGGCGGTGGCATCAAGATCTGCGGCGACTGGCAACAGCTTTGCCTTGGCGATGGCGGCGCGCCGGGCCAGTTTTGCAGCGGTCGCCGTACGGCCGTGGCCTGGCGGGCCGACCAGGACGATATCCCGGCTGGGAAGAGGCTGGATCGGGGCGCACGTGATCAGGGCACCTAATCCCTTTGCGAGCGCGGATAAGGGATCTGTTCCCGTAGGTCCCTCAATTAAGCATGAATCAGCGACCCGGTTGGCAAAGCGCTGTGGGGCACCATGCCACAGAAGCGAGTCGCGAACGCGATTTCGTAAAGGGTTTTCAACGCGGCGCGGCTCAGGGCGTGCGCCGAGACGTGTCAGAAGGCTCGATTCACTGGGGACCATACCCCCACCAAGCTTGTCGGTTGCGGCACGGACTTCCACACCGCCGGGCACATCGCGTTCAGAAAGAATAATCGCGTCATCACCCATTTCTGCGAAGATCATAGCCTTCGCCGCTTCGAGCGACTCTGCCGCGAACATTTTCATACGCATCCAACACACTCCACTGTTCCGTCTCGACCTTGCTCCGGAAAAGTTAACAGAGAGTATGAATTTGTTAGGAAACGCTTACTTTTTGTTCACGGCTGGATCGGACGGGGATCCACAATTTCGCTTAAAGTAATGCCGAGTTCTCCATCGGCGATGACAAGACGGCCCCGGGCCATGAGGCGATCCGAAACGTAAATGTCTACAAGGTCTGTCGTGTCTCGCTCGAGGGCCAGGATGTCGCCTCTCGATAGGGACAAAAGCTCTTCAACGGGCATGCGGGCTTCTCCAAGCACGATATCGACCTGAACAGGGACGTCGAGCAAAGACCGCTCCAAAGCTGCGTTGTAAACCATATCATATTGCCTTAGTTGGCGCCCAGAGCTGAGATCACTCACCCTGAATCGGAATGCTTTCCGAGTGATGAACGCGACTGATCGAATAAGTCCGCCTGACCGTCAACCAGGGTCCTAGCAATATCACGGACGTTTTGAAGGGCTTCGGACCGGTCCTCGGGGCTCAGAGCGGCGCGTTCGAGCTGGGCCGCCAGGCGAACAATGCCCGAGAGCGCCGCTTTCAGGTTCTCGCTGGCCTGCTCGAGTTTTGCTGCTTCGGCACTGAGGGTTTCATTGCGAACAAGGCTCGCCGTGGTGATCTGGGTCTGGGTGACCAGGGCTGAGAGATCACCGACACTGATCTTCAGGTCCTCCGGATCAGCTGGCTCGGAGGCGACGACGAACGCGCTGGAAAAAGAGTAGGGGCGGAGCTGGCCAATCTTGCGTTTCATTCCACCAACTCGTGATCCTGAACCCGAGGGATAAGGATGTCTCCCCGGCGGGATAGAGTCCTGATCAGGGCAATCAATCTGATGCGGGCTCTTTTTGTGTCCGCGGGCGTAAGGTTTGCCGCTTCAATTTCCCGAATAAAAAGATCCCCCGCGCGCTGGGTCATGTTGGTCAACACAACGGATAAGACCGTTTTGTCGGCCTCCATCAGCGCCCCGATCAGGGTTTCCCGATCGCAATGGCTCAGCAGGGTCTGTATGCTGGCCGGGTCCAGATGACGAATGTCTTCGACATGAAACATTTTCTTCTCGATTCTGGCGCGGAGGCCAGCTTCAAGGGCCTCCAGGTCATCAAGAATCCTGCCTTCAAGAGGGGCGTCGAATTGGCCGAGGATGTCGGCCACGCGGTCTTCCGGTGCCTCTAGCAGGTTTCTATCAGTTGACAGAAGGTCGGCCAGACCTGTCTCGATTGTTGCTATCGTGGTGGTATGAATGGGCTGAAGGGAATACAGCCTGTGAAGGGTTTCTGCAGCCCGGTCGACAGGGAGCACGCTGAGGAGATTGGCGCATTGCGCCGGTGTGAGACGGGTCAGGATGACGGCCAGAACCTGCGGGCTTTCGTGCCTGAGGAGATCGGCCAGAGCTGCTGGTTGCAGGTCTCCGAGCTGGTCCCAGACGATAGCTGAACCTGCCGGATCAGCAGGATGCGACTTCAAATTTTCAATACAGTGGGTCACCGCTTTCATTTCGTCGGTTTTGGAAATTGGCTCGGCCTGCAAAGCGGGAGACAGGTGCTGAATTTCACTCTGAGAGAGGTGTTGCCATACGGCCCCGGCATCTTCACCCAGCGCCCTGAGCAAGTTGGTGCTCCGGTACACGCCAGGTCGTGTGAATGTCTCAGGCATCAGATTTCAGATCCTCACTGATCCAACTGCGAATGACGGAGGCCGTTTTTTCCGGGTCGGCTCTCAGGGTCGCCAGGGCTTGGTCAAGGGATGTCTGATGGTGCAGGCGCGGCTGCGCTGAGGGCGCGGCCATGTCTGTCACCGGGACAGCGACGCGCCTCTCAGGGATTGTGGTAGACGGACCAGAGGTGGCGAAGGCGCAGATCAACAGCCCAAGACAGCCAATCATGGATAAGCCGATCCAAAGGAGAATGCTGGTAGGGCCGATCGGGCCATTCGGGACGTCGCGGATGATGTCGAGTCCAATCAGGCACAGGGCCAGACTGGAGATTACCGCGCCGATAAAGCGAAGATCAGGAGCTCTCGTGAACATGGCTGCATCCGACTGTCAGGGGGGCCCAATGCCACCCCGGCTCTTCGGATGCTAAATCCGCTCGTGTAAACGCCTGTTTAATTTTCAGGGTCTGACACTCTAGCGATACTGTTGGAGCCGCGTTGTGCGCAGGCCTTTTCGGCCATATTTAGCATACAGCTCCTGCCAAGTGGCAAATTCTTCCTCACTCAGTTCATAGCGCCTGCGAGCCTCTTCCGCTGTCAGGAGGCCCTTGTTCACGGCTGCGACCACTTCGGCTTTTCGACGGGTAACCCAGCGGGAAATTCCGGGGCGCGGCAAATCTTCCAAGGTGAGCGGGCTTCCGCTCGAAGCACGAGTGCGGGTATGCGGGGCATTGTACGCCATTCTAATCACCATCGTGTCTGGTACGGGGCGTCGCCAAGGAAGCGACCCAAACCTTTATAGAGGGGACCGCTTAAAGGTGATTTCAGACGGATGGGGCAATTTAGATGAAAATTCACGAGACGCCGGCCACTCTCAGGAGGCTGGCCGGTCATATCGGGTGTTGCCGACCCCGTGTACTAAGCGGTTAGCCTCACATCAGATGGCACTGTGCCGCTGATAAAACCGCCGCCCAAGACCCTGGACCCCGTCCCGACATCATACAGGACGCAAGCCTGACCCTTCGCAACGCCTTCTTCGGCATCGCTGAACTGAACGGCCGGCTGGCCATTGATTAGGGTCAGGACTGCAGGCAGGGGGGCTCTGGTCGACCTCACACGGGCGAGGACAGGAGTCTTTTTCTCACAAGCGCCCTCCAGAGTCCCCGGGCCAATCCAGTTAATTTCTTCCATAGTCAGACCCGAGGTCCGCAGGGCTTCCTTCGGGCCAACGATCACCTGCCGCAAAGGCGCATCGATCTTCACGACGTAGAGCGGGTCGCCGGTCGCGACTCCCAGGCCGCGTCTCTGGCCGATAGTGTAGTGGATGACGCCATTATGCTGGCCCAGAACGCGTCCATCCAGATGGATAATGTCTCCTCCCCGCCCGGAGCCCGGACGCAGTTTTTCGACGACAGTGGCGTAGGAGCCATCGGGCACAAAGCAGATGTCCTGACTATCAGGCTTGCTGGCGACGGGAAGCTGGAAATGGTTTGCTAGCTCGCGGACGACGCTTTTTGGGAGCCCGCCAAGGGGAAACCGGACAAAGTCCAGCTGCGCCTGCGTTGTTGCAAAAAGAAAATACGATTGGTCGCGGCTTTCATCGATCGCGCGATGCAATTCCGGTCCGTCGGCGCCGAGGTCACGACGGATGTAATGCCCCGTCGCGAGGCAGTCGGCCCCAAGCTCTCTGGCGGTCTTTAGCAGGTCGGAGAATTTCACGGTCTGATTGCATCGAATGCAGGGGATGGGTGTTGCCCCCGACAGATAGGTGTCTGCGAAGTCCTCCATCACCTGCTCTCGAAAGCGTGTTTCATAATCGAGGACATAATGAGGTATTCCGATCTGGTCCGCGACATTCCTTGCATCATGAATGTCCTGTCCGGCGCAACAGGCTCCTTTTTTCTGGATTGCGGCCCCGTGATCGTACAACTGTAAAGTTATGCCAATAACGTCATAGCCTCGTGCCTTTAGGAGAGCCGCCACGACGGAACTGTCGACGCCGCCTGACATCGCGGCGACGACTCGTGTTTGTTGAGGGGGTTTTGCAAACCCAAGCGTGTTGACGCCCCCGTGCTCAGGCGGCGTCTCATGCGCAACCAGCGAGTGAAAATCTGTCATTTTTTCTCCAGTCGGGGTCAAGGCCCGAAGCAGAATTCTGTTGGCGCCGGTATATGGGCTAATCGGTGCTTTGTCAGCCTTAGTGATCAGGGTTTGAAAAAAGGACGATCTCCTGCGATCGTCACCCGTTCCATGATCCGGACCTCGGGGAAATAATCGCTTGCGGCGTAATGCTGACAGGCCCGATTGTCCCAGAATGCCAACGAACCGGGTGCCCAGCGAAAACGGCACTGATGTTCAGGCAGCCATGCCTGTCGGTAGAGCTTTGATAGGAGAGCCTTGCTTTCATCTCGCTCCAGTCCCTCAATGCGCGCCGTGAAGGCAGCATTGACATAGAGGCTTCGCTCACCTGTTTCGGGATGAGTCCGGATCACAGGATGGGTCTGAGGCGGATAGAGTTCATGTAAGGCTGAGACGTCTTTGTTCAGTCGTCCGGCAAAAACACGGGCGATATCATGAACTGCAAACATGCTGCACAATCGCTCCTGAAGTTCCTCATCAAGAGTCTGATAAGCGAGGGCCATATTGGCGAAGAGGGTGTCGCCGCCAATTTCGGGCAGTTCAATGGCGCGGAGAATGGACCCCATTGAGGGTTCTGCGCGCCATGTGACATCCGAATGCCAGTTGTTCTCCTGGCCCTTCGATGTCGGGCCATGAGCAATTCTGAGGATCTCCGGATCCGGCTGACCTTTCGGGGTTGCAGGGTGGATCTCCAGATCTCCAAAAGCTCGGGCGAAATCGAGATGTTGCTGACGGGTCAGTTCATGCTGATCGCGGAAGAAGACAACTTTGTAACGTAAAAGGGCATCTCGCACCTCGAGGATTAACCGGTCATCCGGGCGGGACAGGTCTGCACCGAGGAGTTCGGCCCCAATGGCCGGAGACAGTCGGTTCAGTTCGAAGCGCGAATATGACACGCTGGGATCGCTATAAGGCAATGGTGCTCTCCGCTTTCCGTCGAGCTTAACCGCTCCTGCCTTTTTCAACAATGGCCGGAAAAAACAGAGGATCACCGCCGCAGGAAGGTTTTGTGACCTGATAGGCTGTCTCTTGATCCGGAGGGCCAGCGGGTCTTAGCTTTCCGTAACAGCCAGAAGGAGAGTCCAATGAGTGATTATGATAGCCTTATCGCCGGCCTGCGAAGGGTTGTAACGACCACAGATGAAAACGGAAAATCCGGTGTCCTCATCGACGGTCCGCCTGCAGCGCATTTTCGCAGTGGCGACATTGGGGGGCTCCACGAGATCTGGACAGATGCGGCATCGGGTCCGCTGGATCCGACCGAAACCGAAGATCGCGGTCAGGGCGAGCCGGTCCTGTCACCCCCGACGGGGGGCGTGAAAATCCGATGGTTCTCCGTCGGACCGACGCCCGCCGACGCGCCGCCGGAGGCGATTGCAGAGCTGACCCGTCAGGCCTTTGTGGCGATGGGGGCGGGAGACCACCAGCCAGACACGAGCCGGCATCCGGCCATGCACATCACGCATACGATCGATGCCATCATACTTCTGCGGGGGCGTGTGCGGCTGATCCTTGATAAGGAGGAGACCGAAATTGGACCAGGCGATGTGGTGGTGCAGCGGGCCACCAATCATGCCTGGGCTGTTGTCGGAGACGAACCCGCCCTCTTCGTCGCGGTTCTTGTAGACCGGAGCTGAAGCGACCCGCGGGCGGAAAAATCGTCTTGACCAAACGACCCCTTGGGACATAATAAGAACAAAAGGGGATCAGGAGGGCGATATGGCTTTGCGGGATGTGCGTCATCAGGGCCTTTGGCCGGCCGTTCTGGCTGCGGGACTGGAGACCCATTTCGATGAAAAGGGGCTTGCCACGGAGGATTGTCCGGCCTGTTCCGGCCACAGAAGCCTTCGATTGAGCCTGCGCTTGGGTCAAGCAAGGTGTCTGAATTGCGGTATTGCGGGCCCCCTTGAGACCTATCTGCGCGAACGTCTAGAAGGTGTGGTCCCGGAGCCGTCTTGCACCGAACCAGCGGACCTCAGCGATGCGGAGGTCATACTCCTGCCGCGGGTCCGGCGGCGGGACCCAGATATCAGGCGGACGCCGCATGTGTTGCAGCGCGCTTCGAATCTTCCGCCTCCGCCGCCCAAATCAGCCGTTCTGGAGATGGCTCCGAAGCCTGCCGGCCATATCGCCGAAAAGCTGATCATGACCGTTCTGGCCGTGATCTTTCTGATGGCGGGTCTGGCCAGCGCGGCTCTTTCAGGCTTTGCAAATTTCCAGGCCTTCGGTGGCATGGTGTCTGATCCCTTACAGTCGCAGGTCTGGGGGTGGGCCGGCGTAATTGCATCCATCTGTTCGTTCGGAGGGTTCACATTTTTCTGGTGGCACATGACCCATCGACGACGCAAAGAAGGTATACGGACCCTCGTCTTCGCGCTGGCCGGCGCCGCAACCAGTATTGCCGGGACCTCGCTGTTTATGGATCAGCAGGCCGCGCAAGGCGAGGCCCGGGTCGAAAGCGTGACGGTTGAGCGGGATATTGTCGAAGCTCAGATTGAAGACATCCGGCGGCAACTGGACGGAATCCCTGCTGAGACCCGTTCAATCGCCGGTCTGAGATCCTATCTTGAAGGCGTCGAACGGGCGGGCCGGACCCATCAGAAACCTTACCGAGACGCTCAGAATGAGTTGGGTCTGGCCGAGCGACGGGCACGTCTGGAGGCAGGGCTCGCGGAGGCACGGGCCCAGTTGATCGTTTTGGGACGGGATTCTGCCGCGCGACCACAAGCAGAGCTGGGTCTGCCAAGCTGGGCCTTTGCAGTCATGCTGGAAGTCTTTTCGTCTCAGGCGACAAGTATCGCCTGTGTGTCGCTGCTTTTACTGTATGGGCTCAGTTCAGCGGGCCCGGCACGGAGACGACCCGCCCGGGATTGAGGAGGCCCTGAGGGTCAAGGGCCTGCTTGATGGCTTTCATGGCCCCCGTCGCCGCTGTTGGACGAAGGACCTCCAATTCATCACGTTTCAGGCGGCCAACGCCATGTTCTGCACTGATCGATCCCTTGAAGGTCATTGCCAGCTCGTGAACCGCTTGTGTCACTTCTTCCGCGCGCTCGTTTAGAACCGTGCTGTCCAGCCGGTCCGAGCGGCAGGCAGAGTAGTGAATATTTCCATCGCCGACGTGACCGAAGGCGATCAGCGTGACGCCTGGTACGATCTTGCTGAGGCGGGTTTCAGCTGCGTTGAGAAAAGCTGGTATCTGAGACACGGGGACTGAAATATCGTGATTGATGGCAGTGCCATAAGCCCGTTTGCTCAGGGGGATGCTTTCCCGGATCGACCAGAAACCTTGCGCCTGAGCAAGGGACTCTGCTATCACCGCGTCGCTCGCCAGACCTGTTTCGAAGGCCTGGCTCAGGGCCTCCTCCAGCAGCATTCTGGCCTGTTCGTATTTCGGCATCGAGATTTCACACAAAACCCGCCAGGGCGCGTTGCTCGGATGAGGGTCCCGCAGGCTGGGTTGATCTCGCAAGACCATTTCTATGGCCGCGGCGGGTATGAATTCGAAACTTGTCACCGTATCTCCGGCAACATCTCTTACATGTGCCAAAAGCTCGATGACCGCCTGAGCGGAGTCGCATGTGACCCACGCGGTCGCCCGGGCTGTTCGGGGAAAGAGCTTCAGTGTAGCCGCGGTTATGATGCCGAGCGTCCCTTCGGCACCGGCAAAGACATGCTTGAGGTCGTAACCCGTATTGTTTTTTCGAAGACCGGACAGGCCGTCCCAGATGTCGCCATTGGCGAGCACGACCTCCAGACCGAGGATCAGATCCCGCATCATCCCATAGCGCAGGACCGCGACACCGCCTGCATTGGTCGAAATCAAGCCGCCAATGGTCGCCGTGCCCTCAGATCCGAGCGACAGGGGGAACAGGCGTTGAACCCCTTCAGCGGCCTGTTGGGCCAGCGTGAG
>CAJXMY010000061.1 GCA_913056435.1 uncultured Hyphomonadaceae bacterium
TATCCGTTCAACAATGCCCGTGATGATGATCACATCGTCAACGCAGACGACGCCCCAGACGATCATACAGAGTCGTCCAGTCTCTCCGCGCAGGTCGACTGGGACCTTTCGAACGGCCTGACCCTGACGTCTATCACCGGTTACCAGGAATGGCTGAACGACGTTCGTATCGCGTCCGATTCACTGGCCAATCCGGTTCTCGATATTGATCAGATCCAGGAAAATAAGATTACCAGCCAGGAATTCAGAATAACCTCACCCTTGGGTGAAAAATTCGAATATCTGGGCGGACTCTTTCTCTACAATCAGAAAACGACGTTTGACCAGTTCGCCGTGGCTCAAATCGGCGCTAACCGAGTCTTTGCCGTGCCCAACCCGGCACTGCCCTGTCTGCCACCAGTCGGATGCGGCCTGAATGTGGGGGATAACTTCACCTCAGAGTTCGAACAGGAAACAAACTCGGTGGCCCTTTTCGGGCAGGCAACAGTCCACTTGAGCGATCGCTGGGACGTTTCGGGGGGACTGCGCTGGAGCCAGGACGAGAAAGATGTGCAGGTCAATCATTTCAATGACCCAACGAACTCTTTCGCAGGTAATTTCCTGATCTTTCCTCCAGTAAACCCCCCGGATCAGTCTCGCAAGGAAGACAGTGTCACCTGGTCTGCAAACACACGTTATCATGTGTCTGATGAGGTAATGGTTTTCGCAACCGCCTCGACCGGTTTCAAATCCGGTGGCTTTAATTCCCGGCGCCTCCCGCCTGCATCCGCGCTCGAGTTTGATAATGAAGACTCCATCACCTATGAAGGCGGCGTTAAATCAACATTCTCCGATGGCCGGGTTCTTCTCAACGCCACGATATACCACACCACCGTTGAAAACTTTCAGGAAGCCACGCTTGCATCAACGGGATCCGGCTTCATCGTCGGAAATGCGGGCGAACAGGAAGTTAAAGGGATTGAGGCGGATTTCGCATTCATGCCAACGGATGCCCTGACGCTGAATGGCTCACTGGCTTATCTCGACGCACAGTACACTGACTTTCCGAATGCACAGTGCGGACTTGGCGAAACACCAACCGACTTTGGTCCCACGCCGTCTCCAAACGACGATACATGCAGCAGAAACGGTCAAAGACCAGCTTTCGCTCCGGAATGGCAATACACACTGGGTGCTCAATGGCTCCACCCAATTTCTGACGACCTGAACCTGAGGCTCCGGGCAGACTATAACTGGCGAGGCGACCAGAACCTCATCCGAGTCACTCAGGACGCACCCGGTGATCAGGACGCTTATGGCCTGTTAGACCTTCGGGCCGGCATTCAGAGTCAAACCGGCAGCTGGGAGCTGGAGGTCTTCGGGCGGAATGTTACGGATGAAACCTACTTCATACAGGCCGCAAGGCAGCCATTGGGCGCCCTGATCTCGGCTGGTGGGTTTGCCGGTGCCGGCGGTATCGTAGGATGGTATGGCGCGCCAGCGACCTATGGCATCCAGCTGACCCTTCGCCCAGGGACCTGACCCTGACCGACCCTCGCGGTCGCTCCTTCAAACTGCCGGAGTTGCATTCTTTGGAACTCCGGCACCTTTTTCTCAGAGCCAAATATGACTTCGCGTCCACCGACTGTTCTGCGGCCATGGCTGTCAATCCAAGCCCGGCTGGGTATCCATCCGCCGACAGTCGATGGGGCCCCGTTTGGCGCGCGCCTTGAAAAGCAAGCCGATCAGATTCCGAATGCTGTTTCCCTGAAATATGCCGGTCGCGATATCACCTTTTCGGAATTTAACGACGCTGCAAACCGTCTCGCGAATGCCCTGGCGCCCCTTGTCGGTCCCGGAGATGTTGTCGGCCTGCATATGCCGAATATTCCCCAATTCTGTTTCGCACTGGCCGCAATCAGCAAACTGGGGGCCATCGCGACCGGCGTATCTCCGCTTTTGACCGGCCCGGAGGTCTGTTACCAAATCTCAGATGCTCGTATTAAAGTCCTGATTTCATTTACTGACTTAGCTGAAAAACTCACTGACGCTGAAAGTCTCCCCGACTGCCTGACCCATATCGTCTTTACCGGCGCACTGGATATCTTTGACGCCGGCGCTCATGACCTGCCGGAGATTCCGGGTGTCGTGGTTCGTGCGTATCGCGACTTGATCGATGGGCACGGCCCGGCCTTCAAGCAACGTGACGTGGATCCTGAACAGACTTTTGTCATCCAGTATACCGGAGGCACGACTGGTCAGCCCAAAGGCGCTGAACTCAGTCATGCCGGTATCAGCGCAGGGGTCGAGATGTTTGCCGCGTCGGCCCCGCCCCCCAAACCGGGAAAAGAAGTCTTCGCCTCCGCTTTTCCGATGTTTCACATTGCTGGGCTGACGCTGATCGTGATGTGCGTCCAGAATGGGGCCTGCTGTTTCCTGTTTCCGAATGCCCGCGACACCGACGCGATCTGCAGCGCGTTCAAGGCGACGCCACCAACCCGTCTGTACGCTGTCCCGGCCCTTTATGAAATGCTCCTCGCCAACCCGACATTTGGCGATGTCGATTTTCGCCCGTTGCAGCTGGCGATTTCAGGGGCCGCTCCGCTTTCGACTGCCACTTTTACAGCGCTCGAGGAACGGTTCGGAAAAGGCAAGATATCCGAAGCCTATGGCATGACTGAGACAGGTGGAACAACGTCGAACAATCCCCCAGCCCGGGCGAAGGCCGGTTCTGTTGGAATGCCCCTGCCCGGATCCAGCGTGATCATCATGGATCCCGACACCGGAGAGGGCCCTTTGCCCATTGGAGAGATCGGGGAGCTCTGGACGAGCGGACCTCACATTATGAAAGGTTATCTCAGACGGCCCGATGCGACGTCCGGGGTGTTGAAAGTCTTTGCGGGAAGCACCTGGATGCGCACCGGAGACATCGGCTATATGGACGATGAGGGATATCTGTACATCAGTGACCGTGCCAAGGACATGCTTATTGTAGGCGGCTACAAAGTGTTCTCGGTTGAGGTGGAAGACAAACTCTCGAGCATGCCCCTGATCCGGTCTTGCGCTGTGATTGGCTCCCCAGACCCCCGGCGCCCGGGGAACGACATTGTACATCTGTTCGTCGAGTGCAGTCGCGTTGACTGGGGGAAGGACGAAGTCGCTATCAAAAACGGCATTCTGGAGTTCTGCCGACAGAACCTGGCAGCCTACAAGATCCCGAGAATGATCCACTTGATCGACGAGATTCCCCTGACCTCAGTTGGGAAGATCGATAAGAAAGCACTCAGAAAGAAAATCGGATGGTCATGATTTCTGACCGGGCCCCTGTAGGCCCGAAATTTGCGGTGGCTGCGGGGCTGGTTCTGCTTCTGGCGTTCTCAAGCTGCACAAGGACGCGGATTGAACCTGAATCACAACCCGGGTCTCCAACCACGCCCACCATTGCCACGGCCACAACTGTTGCACCCAATCGACCCATTCTGTGGGATCAGGGCCCACCAGCAGCATCACAGCCGGCTTCTGAACGACCGCCTAATATTGTCTTTATCCTGATTGATGATCTGGGCATCAACGACCTGTCGACCTTCGGCGGCGGTGTCGCAGGGGGACGCGCACCAACCCCTCACATTGACCAACTTGCCGAGCAGGGGGCCATGTTCACCCAAGCCTATGCCGGATATGGCACGTGTGCTCCATCTCGGGCGATGCTGATGACGGGACGATATTCGACGCGAACGGGCTTTGAGTTCACCCCAACCCGTCCGGGGTTCACCCCAATGGTTGCCCAACTTGGCAACGAGATGGACAATAATCTGCCGGACTATACTTACGACGCTGAGGCGCTGGCGAGCCGACCTGATTATAACGAGATGGGATTGCCGGGCAGCGAAGTGACCATCGCTGAAGTCCTACAGCAGGCTGATTATCACACAGTACATATCGGAAAATGGCATCTGGGAACGTCGGAGGAATTTCATCCAACTTCTCAGGGTTTTGATGAAAGCCTGCTCATGGAGAATTTGCTGTTTCTCCCGGAAGATCATCCAGACGTGGTGAACGCGAAACTCGACTTTGATCCGATTGATCAGACGCTTTGGGCGATCTCAGAATATGCCACCTCTTTCAATGGTGGGGAGCTGTTTGAGCCGGGCGGTTATCTGACGGATTACTGGACTGATGAGAGCCTCAAGGTCATCGAGGCGAATAAAAACCGCCCCTTCTTCCTGTTTCTGGGACATTGGGGGGTGCACACCCCCCTACAGGCCACTCGGGCCGACTACGAGGCGGTCGGGGATATCCAGCCACATCGCCTGCGAGTCTATGCTGCGATGCTTCGGGCGATTGATCGCAGTGTTGGCCGCATCATGGACAAGCTCGAAGCCACGGGCCTCGCTGATAACACCATTATCATCCTGTCCAGTGACAATGGCGGCGCAGGGTATTTGGGGCTACCTGAGGTCAACTCACCGTATCGCGGCTGGAAGATTACCCTATTTGAAGGCGGTATTCGCGTCCCGATTTTCGTTCGCTGGCCTGACCGCATCGCGCCTGGAACCGTTATCGACACGCCGGTGGCACACATTGATCTGATGCCGACCATGGCAGCTGGCGCCGGTGCGAGGCTCCCTCCGGATGTCGAAATCGATGGCCTCAACCTGTTACCCCTCGCGGAAGGAACCGGAACGATCAGCCGGAAAAATGACGCCATCTTCTGGAACTCCGGGCATTATAAGGTGGTCCGGGCTGGTGATTGGAAACTGCAAGTCAACGATCGGATAGACTATGACTGGCTGTTCAATCTTGCAGACGACCCGACAGAACAACACAACCTCGCCGCGGCCCAGCCGGAGAAGCTGGCTGAGCTAAGAGAAATTCTCGACGCCCACCACAGAGACCGGGTCCCGCCACTCTACGTGGCGGCGTCTGAGAGCCCCGTCATGATCGACAAGACAATGGCCGAACGCTTCGAAGAGGGCGATGAATACATTTACTGGCCCAATTAGCAAAACCGGGAATGACGACGTGCTGAAATTCAAAATTGTCTGGACCCTTCTTATTGTTGGTTTTTTCTTCGCCTTTTCAGCGTGGTATGGCGGCAATGGCAAACCGATTACACCCGGCGAAGGTGCGGCTCTGATCCAAAAGCTCCGGGCAGTTCACAGCAGTTCCGGGACCGGTGAAAGGGGTTATGTGGACCATATCGAAGATATGATCGCCAGAGATGATGGTAAGGAATTCTATGCCGTCAATCTGGAGAATGAAAAGGAGGGTGATGCCGCCCGCCTTTCGGGTGAGACCTATTCCGCTATTGTTATGCCCCTGCTTTTCAGGCGCGGTAGCCATCCGGTTTTTATCAGCCGGCGGGTTGGGCTTATGTTGGGGGAATATGGCAATGATGTGGATCGAGTTGCGGTGATCCGCTACAGATCGCTGCGAGACTTGATCGATATGAGCCTCGACCCGGCCATGGAGGAAGGCCGGGTGTATAAATACGGCGCCCTGGACCACACAGAGGTATTTATCACCCGCCCCACCATCTCTTTTCTTCATATACGAGTCACGCTGGCATTTTTCCTCATTCTGCTGGGCTGGGCCGGTTATCGCAGTATAGACTGGATCCATGCCCGCAGGGGTACCCCCTCGATTTGAGTTCCTGGCCCAGACGGGGCAGCGAACCGGCCATGTCCCGTCTTCTCAAAGGCCGCTCAACGTCTGATGCGGCTGTCCATGGACCCTACAGGACCCGTCTGATCCATTTTTGAAAGCGGAGCGGCCTTGCCGCCGGGAGCGGAGTCTGGGATAGGCTTCATCATGACGACCTTAACAAACACGGTTCGCGTGCTCGAGCAGCTGATCGGATTCGACACTGTTTCACGTCATTCAAATCTCGATCTGATTGACTGGCTCCAGGCGCAGCTGGAGCCGTTGGGCGCGAGGTGTACGCGAATCCCAAACAGCGAAGGAAATAAAGCCAATCTTTGGGCAAGATTCGGCCCGGATCGCCCCGGCGGACTCGTCCTCTCGGGTCATACCGACGTGGTTCCGGTCGATGGACAAGACTGGGCCACCGATCCATTTGCATTGACCCATATTGGCAGCCGATTTTATGGACGGGGAACCTCTGACATGAAAGGCTTCATAGCCCTCTGCCTGGCTTTCGCACCCCGCTTCGCCGAGCTGGACCTCACGCACCCGGTGCATTTTGCCTTTTCTTACGATGAAGAAGTCGGCTGTCAGGGCGCGCCTGCCATGATCGAACGGATTGTAAACGCTGGCGCCCAACCCGCCGCCGTATGGGTTGGGGAACCCACACTCTGGAAAGTTGTTTCCGCGCATAAGGGCATTCGCCTCTATGAGGTCATTGTAACTGGACGGGAAGCACATTCGAGCCTGTCTCATCTTGGCGTCTCTGCTATCGGTCAAGCGATCGAGCTCCTCAGCGATTTGAGGTCTCTCGAAACAAAGCTCGCAGCGTCGAGCTTGAGAGACCCGGCCATGACACCACCCTATCCCACGATCAGCGTCGGAACACTTGAAGGAGGCACGGCTGTCAACATTCTGGCTCGACGATGCCGGTTCCAGTTTGACCTTCGATGCCCGGCGAACGTCGATCCCGATGAGCTTTTGAAGCCTTTTACGGAAAAGGTGGCGGAGGTCGACGCTGCACTGACCGCCCGGTTCCCGGAATGTGGTGTAGCTATGCGCTGTTTGACGGATGTCCCTGCCCTTTTTACCAGCCGGGATAATCCGGCTGAGGCGCTTGCGCGCCAGCTGACCGGAGACAATGCGCTCAGGGCGGTACCCTACACGACCGAGGCCGGACAGTTTCTTGCCGGAGGAATACCGGCCGTCGTCTGTGGCCCGGGATCCATCGATCAGGCCCACACCGCGAATGAGTACGTTGACCAGGAGCAACTTGCTCTCGGAGTGGAAGTCTTCGAAAAACTCGTGGCACATTTGTCCTGATGTGACCTGCCGGACAAGGCTGCCCGGGTCGCAGTCACAAAAGTGACGCGGGGGATCTCTTTTCTCATCCACAATTCCATTTCAGTATATCCGCAAACAAGCGATGAAATCGCAGGGTCGTAAAGGACGCTGTCTTTGGATTTCTAAGGATTTTTGAACGGGAGAAGTTCCATGACAACCAAGACGCCAGGCGTTCACGATTATGTCGAAGACCCCAGAAACCAAGACATACTGGTGTCCGTTAACGGCCGGCTCTGTCGCCGCAGTGAAGCCTCTGTGTCAGTATTCGATTCCGGCTTTCTGTTTGGGGACGGAGTCTGGGAAGGCTTCAGAGTAAAAACCGGTGGCGTGGCGTTTCTGGAGGCGCATCTGGATCGGCTTTTCGCGGGTCTCGCCGCCCTAGACATCGACAGTGCTTTAACGCGTGAGGAGGTCTGTCGTCACCTGATGACCTGTCTGCGAGCAAATGGCATGGAAGATGGGGTCCACGTTCGCCTCATGGTCACACGCGGTATCAAGAAGAGCCCATATCAGGCGCCGCGCTTCACGATCTCAGACCCAAGTCTTGTGATCATTCCCGAATATAAAATGCCGCTCAAAACCGTTCGGGACCATGGCGCTCGCTTGTTCACGGTTCATGTTCGTCGGACCGGTCCGGCGGAGCAGGATCAGAAACTCAACTCGCATTCGAAGCTCAATTGTATTCTCGCGTGCATTCAGGCCGAGAAGGCCGGCTACGACGAAGCGCTGATGCTCGACCCGCTAGGATTTGTAGCAACATGTAATTCAACGCATTTTTTCATCGTCCGAAATGGGGAGGTCTGGACGTCACCCCCCGAATATTGTCTGGGCGGCATCACGCGGGGAAACATCCTGAAAGTCTGCCGGGAGGCCGGTATCCCCGCCTTTGAAAAACGGTTCTCTCTGGTAGATGTCTATTCCGCGGATGAGGTGTTTTTGACCGGAACCTTTGCAGGCGTGAGCCCGGTAAAGGAAGTCGACGGTCGGGGCATTGCCGTGCTCGACGGTCCGATTACGCAGAAAGTCGCAACGCTTTATTCCGAACTTGTACAGCAGAATCTGACGGCCATCGTATGAAAGATGAAATCATCAGGATTGCGATGTGGTCTGGTCCTCGAAATCTGTCGACCGCGATGATGCGAAGCTTTGGGGCCCGGTCCGATACCTTCTGTATAGATGAGCCATTCTACGCAGCGTATTTGTCAATGACGGGTCTGAAACATCCCATGTGGAAAGAGATTGTTGACCACCATGAAACAGACCCTGCGAAGGTTGGTCGGCTCCTTGCCCGGGAGCCGGTGGAGGCTGGCCTCTTCTATCAGAAACATATGACCCATCACATGATTCCAGGTATCCCCATCGACTGGATGGCCGGAATGAAACACGCTTTTCTGATCCGCCACCCGGCGAGAGTGATTGCCTCTTATCGCAACAAGATGGAACAGGTCTCAACCGAGGCTCTGGGATATTCGCGCCAGCTGGAACTTTTTCAGATCGCTGAAACCCTCACCGGCCAGCGACCCGTGGTGATCGACAGTGATGACGTACTCAGACAGCCTGATCATCTCCTGAGGGCCTTGTGTGACGCTCTGAGTATCCCTTATCAGAAGACGATGCTGCACTGGCGCTCTGGCCCAAGACCAGAAGACGGTGTCTGGGCCAGGCATTGGTACGATCGAGTTTACGCCTCCACGGGGTTTACCGAGCCGATTTCAGATCTTCCCCAAATCTCCGACACGGACAAAGTTGTGTTCGACCACGCGCTGGAAATCTATCGTCTCTTGTCGCAAGAACGCCTGAAGCCCGCCTGACGAGACCCCTCATCAGGCCGCTTGCCATCAACGGCCCGGCATTTGTGTGTGCAGATCTTATTTGGACCGTCCGGCCAGCGTCAGCTCAGAAACATTCCGGTAATCACCCAGCGTTCCACTCACAAAAGTATTAAATGCAATCGAATGCCGGTTCTGTTGGCTTGCATTAGGCTCGACTAGATGTTGGATATCGGACGCGAACAGGATGATATCGCCCTGACTAGGCTGCACCACCCGGTAGGGAGCGTTGTAAATATTCGTCTTGGTCGCCTCCGGCTTCAGTTGAATCTGCTGATAAGTCTTGTGACGATCAAAAATCATATTGGCGGTCGGCTGTGACAGTGGCGCGTAATATAATGACCCGGACACCACTGAGTTCGAGTGAGTATGCCCATGCATGCCGACGCCGGGCGGGTTGGTCAGTGCCCAAGACTGCGTCACATAGAGTGATTGCGGAATCCCCAGCACCTCTCGCGCATACACGTCCAGAGCGCCCTGCACGGCCTTTGAGATAGAGGCGAATTCCGGACGATCAAAAATATACAGGTCTTCGGAGATCAGATTCGTCTGGTTCTGAACCATTTTCAATTTCTTTAACGCCTCGATTTGCGTCTGAGAAATGGATGACGCAATGTTCATCCGAAAAACCGGCTCAGCAAAAAGTGGTTCGATCTTGAAGTCAGTGTTGGCCATGGCGCCCTCCCCTTGCCTCCCAGAAAAAGAAGCCGAGGAAACACTGTCAAGCAGCAACCGCTTCGGAATGGCCCTCCTCTGTCTTTTCAACCTGTCTATTGGCCATGAAAAGCACGTCAGACCCCATGCTCTTTACCGCCATGCTGGTCTGCACGGGTAGGTGCCAATTGCCTGGAAACAGCGGACCGGCGCCCCGACAGGTTTACGGTGTTCCACCGCGAGCAAGCCTGACGCATCCGTGAAACACAGTTGGGAGCAACAAGTTCCCCAAATGGCGTTGAACCGCGCGCCCTATACCGGTGAGCCTCGCCTGCCAGTTGCGTCATAACGATAAATCCAGTCCTGCCTCGATTGAATCACCGATGGCATAAGCCGTCCGGCAAGCCATATCGGACCATATGTGGCGAATTGACTGAACCAATGGGACCGGTGGAACAACCCCATATTGGTTCTCGAGGCCAAACGAATACGGCTGGTTCTCTGGATGCGTTCGGCATGCAAGCCCGATATGGCAGCCAGCGTACCAGACTC